>JAJFVM010000115.1 GCA_021371805.1 bacterium | reverse complement strand
GACCTGGTCAAGAGAATCTGTTATTTTTCCTGAAATGGTTGGTTTTACAATTGCTGTTCATGACGGGAAAAAACATATACCTGTGTTCGTGTCTGAGTCAATGGTCGGACATAAATTAGGTGAATTTGCACCGACAAGATCAATCAAGCCTCATACTTTTAAAGGTAAAAGCGAAAAGGCTGCGGCAGTTAAAAAGAAAGCCAGATAAGGTGTAAATATGGAAGTTAAATTGTTTCATTTGTGTTATTTAAGGGAGGCTGTTTATTTTGGAAGCTAAGGCAATTACAAAAAATATAGGGATTTCTGCTACAAAAGTAAGATATGTGGTGGAATTGATAAAGAATAAAAAAGTAAGCGATGCCGTAGATCTTTTATCTTTAACCCCAAGGGCAGCGGCTGTATATGTTAGAAAAACAATTCAAAGTGCAGCTGCAAATGCTACGGAAAATTTTAAAATGAAAGAAGAAGAGTTATTTATTTCAAAAATTTATGTTACCCAAGGTCCTACCTTGAAAAGGTTCAGGCCGAGAGCCAGGGGTAAAGCTGACAGAGAAAGAAAAAGAAGCTCGCATTTGTTTGTGTGGATATCTGACGGCAAAACGGAGGAGGTTAAAAAAATTGGGTCAAAAAGTAAATCCTAATGGTTTAAGGATAGGAATTAACAGAGATTGGGAATCCAGATGGTTTGCAACAAAGGATTTTGCGAAATTCATTCTTGAAGATATTAAAATCAGAAAACTGATAAATAATCAGATCGCAAACTCCGGTATTTCAAAAATCGAGATCGAGAGGACTTCTGACGAAGTAAAAGTTGATGTTTTTACATCTAAGCCAGGTGTTGTTATCGGCAAGAGAGGAACAACAATAAATGATATGAAGGAAATGCTTCAAAAAGAAGTAGGTAAAGCTGTTCAGCTCAATATCGTTGAAGTTAAAAAACCCGAACTTGTTGCCAAGCTTGTTGCTGAAGGAATTGCTTCGCAACTTGAAGGACGGGTAAGTTTCAGAAAAGCTATGAAAAAAGCTGTTTCCCTTACTTTAAAAGCCGGGGCTAAAGGAATAAAAGTTCAGTGCTCAGGGCGTCTGGGCGGAGCGGAAATGGCAAGAAGAGAATGGTATAGAGAAGGAAGAGTTCCGCTTCATACTTTAAGAGCAGCAATAGATTACGGCTTTGCGGAAGCTAATACAACTTTCGGGAAAATCGGGGTCAAAGTATGGATTTATCTGGGAGATGTCATCATAGATAAGGTTTCTGTTAATGATAAAAAGAGCTCAAAAGAAGAAAAAGAAAGTTTGGCTAGTTAATCAAGGTTTAATATTTAGGATATAAGGATTTGAGGTCAGGAGATATATTATGTCACCAATGTTAATGCCAAAAAGGGTTAAACATAGAAAAGAACAACGTGGCAGGATGAGAGGAATGGCAAAAGGGAGTTCGAAACTTTCTTTTGGTGAATATGGTTTACAGGCAGTTGAACCTGGCTGGGTTACCAGCAAGCAGATAGAGGCAGCCAGAATTGCTCTTACCAGACATATAAAAAGAGGCGGAAAAGTATGGATTAATATTTTCCCGCATAAACCGGTAACTAAAAAACCTGCTGAAACCAGAATGGGCAGCGGTAAAGGTGTTCCGGAGCATTGGGTAGCTGTTGTCAAGCCTGGAAAAATAATGTTTGAACTTGCAGGCGTTACACCTGAGATTGCCCAGGAAGCTATGAGGCTTGCATCACATAAACTGGCAATAAAAACCAAATATATTCATGAAGAATAATTTACAAGTTAATTTTTTAAAGTTAGGCGGCAAAGAATGAAGGCTAGTGAGATAAGAGAACTATCGAGATCAGAATTAGAGACAAGAATTTCTGAAGTTAAGAAGAATTTATTTAATTTAAAATTCCAGAAAGCTTCCGGTCAGCTTGATAATCCTATGAAAATCAGGAATTTGAAACGGGATGTAGCTAAAATTGAAACTGTTGCGAGAGAGCTTGAACTTGGTATTAAGACTGCAAAACCTGCTAAAAAGTCTGTAAAAACCAGGGAAGCAAAAAAGACAAAAGCGGTAAAGGAAACGGAAGAAAAGCCGAAGCAGGAAAAGGATAAGACCAAAGCAGTAAAAAAAGCTGCAAAAAAAGAAAAAGCACAAGAGTAAAAAAATATTTTTAGTTTTTAAATAAGGGGGACTCTTTGGAAAGAGGAATTAGAAAATCCAGAACCGGGAATGTTGTAAGTGACAAGATGGATAAGACCATTGTTGTTGAGGTTGACTATCACTATAAACATCCTTTATACAAAAAGATTTTAAAAAAAGTTAAAAATTATAAAGCTCATGATGAAAATAATGAAGCTAAAATTGGAGACTTGGTTATGATTTCAGAAACAAGGCCGCTTAGCAGGACAAAAAGGTGGAGACTTGTGGAGATAATTAAGAAAGCAGAATAATTGAAAGCAGGTTATAAGGAAGGGCTGTAAGATGATTCAATCTTATACTAGAGTTAGGGTAGCCGACAATACTGGTGCGAGAGAATTAATGTGTATCAGGATTCTGGGCGGTACAAGAAAAAGATATGCAAGAGTTGGAGATGTTTTTATAGCAACCGTAAAGGATGCTAACCCGGGCGGGGTTGTAAAAAAAAGTGATGTAGTTACGGCCGTTCTTGTCAGGTCTGTTAAGAAATACAGAAGAAAAGACGGCTCTTATATCAGATTTGACGAGAATGCAGCTGTTATTATTGACAAACAGGGCAATCCGAAAGGTACAAGAATTTTTGGTCCGGTTGCAAGAGAACTCAGAGAGAAAAATTATATGAAAATAATTTCTTTATCTCCGGAAGTAGTTTGATACATTTTTAGATCAGGAGTGAAATAATGTTTAAAATTAGAAAAAATGATAAGGTAAAAATTATACAGGGCAAAGATAAAGGCAAGGTTGGAAAGGTCTTAAGAATCAGCTCTGCTGATGAGAAAGTGTTTGTTGAAGGTGCGAATATAATTAAAAGGCATACCAGGTCAAAGGGGCAAAATCAGCCTGGGGGTATTATAAAAAAAGAAGGTCCTATTAATATTTCAAATGTAAAACTTGTTTGTCCAAGCTGCGGCAAAGATACAAGAGTTGGTTTTGAAGTTAAAGATGATGAGAAGACAAGGGTTTGTAAAAGCTGCGGACAGCAAATTTAAATTTATGTTTTAAAAGAGGATTGATATGACAGAAACAAGACCTAGATTAAGAGAAAAGTACGAAAAAGAAATTGTGAAACAATTAATGGAGGAGCATAAATATAACAATATTATGCAGGTTCCAAAATTACAAAAGATTACAATAAATATGGGTATAGGTTCGGCATCTTCTAATCAGAAGGAGCTTGAATCTGCTTTTAAAGATTTAACAAAAATAAGCGGGCAAAAGCCTGTTATAACCAAAGCAAAAAAATCAATAGCAAGTTTTAAAGTAAGGGAAGGCAATTCCATAGGCTGCAAGGTTACTTTGAGGGGAGCCAGGATGTATGAGTTTTTAGACAGGCTTTTAAATATTGCAATTCCCAGAATTAGAGATTTCAGGGGAATTTCCAGAAAAGGTTTTGATGGAAATGGCAACTATACACTTGGTTTACGAGAGCAAACTATATTTCCTGAAGTTGATCTGGAAGATTCACAAATTGTTAAAGGCATGAATATCACGATTACCACCAATATCGGAAGCGATAATGATTCTTTAAGTTTGCTTGAGAAATTTGGTTTTCCATTTAAAAAATAATTTTTATTACAGGAGGGTTTTTTGGCTAAAAAGTCATTAATCGTAAAACATAGCAGAACACCTAAATTTTCTACAAGAAAATATAACAGGTGTAACAGGTGCGGCAGGCCAAGAGGGTATTTCAGAACTTTTGGTTTATGCAGAATTTGTCTTAGAGAACTTGCTCATGAAGGAAAAATACCTGGACTTACAAAGTCCAGTTGGTAATTAAAGGAGGAACTAATGGTTGTTACAGATCCTATTGCAGATATGCTGACAAGGATCAGAAATGCAAATAAAGCTAAGCTTGATTTTGTTGATATTCCTGATTCCAGGGTTAAACAGGATATTGCTAAAATCATGGTTGATAAGGGCTTTATAAAAAATTATGAAATAACTAGTGATAGCGCGATAAAATCTATCAGAGTTTATTTAAAATTCGATAGAAATAAAAATAGTGTTATTACCGGAATTAAAAGAATCAGCAAACCCGGACTTAGGACTTATGCTAAAAATGATGAGATCCCCAGAGTATTAGGCGGAATTGGGACAGTTATAATTTCGACATCAAAGGGAATAATAACAGGTTCAGAGGCAAAGAAATTAGGTCTTGGCGGCGAAATTATTTGTTACATCTGGTAACTAAAAGGGGGATTTAAAGTGTCCAGAATTGGAAAAATACCAATCGATATTCCATCAGGTGTAAATGTGATTGTTGATGGGAATAAAGTATCAGTAAAAGGAAAACTTGGAGAGCTTTCTCAGGAGCTGGGAGATTCCGTTGATCTGGCTGTTGAGGAAAATAAACTTGTTTTGACAAGAAAATCTGACAGCAAGACAAGCCGTTCACAGCATGGCCTGTACAGAAGCCTATTAAATAACATGGTTAAAGGTGTAAGCGAAGGCTTTGAAAAGTCACTTGATATCATCGGTGTCGGCTATAGGGCAAGCAAAAAGGGAAATGATCTTGAAATCTTAATAGGATATTCAAATCCTGTCTCAATCAAGGCAATAGATGGGATTACTTTTGATTTACCGAATCAGAACCTTATAGTTGTCAAAGGTATCGACAAACAAAAAGTTGGTGAAGTTGCCAACATGATCAGGAATGTAAGAAAGCCCGAACCCTATAAAGGCAAAGGTATTAAGTATAAAGATGAAATTATCAAAAGAAAAGTTGGAAAAACTACTGCATCAGGCGGTAAAACCGGCGGTAAGAAGTAATTAATAATATTAAATTTAATTTTGTAGCTTAAAAGGATTCAATAATTCTTAAGTAATTTTTAAAATACAGGAGTTTTTATGAGAACTAAAAAAGAAATCAGAAGTGCAGCTTATAGAAGAAAACTATCGGTAAGATCAAAAATCAATAAAACAGCCGAAAGGCCCAGGCTTTGTGTTTTCAGAAGCAATAATTATGTTTATGCACAGATTATTGATAATAAAACAGGCAGCACAATAACCGGAATAAGCAGCAAAGTTACTGAAAAGATGCCTGATGAAAAGGGTTATCTGGGTGTTTGTTTCAGAACGGGAAAAGCTCTGGCAGAAAAGGCAAAAGCAAAAAGTATTGATAAGGTTGTTTTTGACAGAGGCAGTTTTAAATATCATGGAAGAATTAAAGCTCTGGCAGATGGCGCCAGAGATGGCGGGTTAATATTTTAAACAGGTTTTTATTTAAGGAGGAAAGTAGTGCCAGAATTTTCTAAAGAAGGAAATATTGCTGAGAAAGTTTTAAAGATAAATAGGGTAGCCAAAGTTGTTAAAGGCGGAAGAAGATTCAGTTTTTCGGCATTGGTTGCAGTCGGAGATATGAACGGAATGGTTGGAATTGGATTTGGCAAGGCAAATGAAGTTTCAACTGCAATCCAGAAAGGTGTTCATGCTGCAAAGAAAAATATGTTCAGAGTCCCTATAAAAAACGGAACCATACCTTATGAAATTAATGCGGTCAAAGGTGCAGGTCATGTGTTTTTCAAACCTGCTACTCATGGGACCGGCGTAATTGCGGGTGGACCGGTTAGGGCGATAATGGAACTTGCCGGCATTAAAGATGTTGTTGCAAAGTCTATAGGCAGCTCGAATGCTCTCAGCATTGTAAATGCAACAATTGACGGGCTTAAAAGCATTAAAAGCTCAAGTGGGATAATTAATAAGGCATAAGCTTTTTTGAGGAGTAAAAATGGTAAATCTTAATGATTTAGGGCCGGCTTATGGCTCGGTTAAAAATAAAAAACGAATTGGGAGAGGAAATGGTTCAGGGCATGGGACTACCTCAGGAAGAGGAAGCAAAGGCCAACTTTCCAGATCTGGCGGCAGAAGCAAGACCAGGCTTGGATTTGAAGGCGGACAGATGCCGCTTCACAGGAGACTTCCTCATATTAAAGGTTTTAAAAATACCAGGAAAGCAGAATTTAACATTATTAACTTAAGCCAGCTGGAAAGATTTGATGAGGGATTTACGGTTGATCTGGATGCTCTTATAAAATTAGGCATGATAATGGATAAAGATAATAAAGTTAAAATATTGGGTAACGGCAGCTTGACAAAAAAACTTACTGTTAAAGCCAATTGTTTTAGTAAAAGCGCAATTGAAAAAATAGAAAAAGCT
This sequence comes from bacterium, assembly GCA_021371805.1. Classification (GTDB taxonomy): domain Bacteria; phylum Actinomycetota; class Humimicrobiia; order Humimicrobiales; family Humimicrobiaceae; genus JAMDDL01. Next base: position 4,211 of record JAJFVM010000115.1, on the reverse strand, counting down.
GGAGGAAAAGCGGAGGCAATTTAATGTTTCGTGCTCTGTTGAATGCGTTTAAAATAAGGGAATTAAGAAACAGGATATTATTTACCGTTGGTATTCTTGCACTTTACAGTTTTGGGACAAACCTCACAATTCCCGGAGTTGATGCAACAAAGATTCTCAGCCAGGTTGATACGGGGATTATGGGGATGCTGGATTTGTTTTCGGGAGGTGCACTTAGCAAATTTTCAGTTTTTTCACTTGGTATAATGCCCTATATTACTTCTTCAATTATAATGCAGCTTCTGCAGGTTGTAATTCCAAAACTTGATGCACTTGCAAAAGAGGGCGAAGTAGGAAGAAGAAAAGTTAATCAGATTTCAAGATATGTAACTGTTGGTCTGGCATTAATACAGTCTACAGCAATGACCTTTTATTTCAGAAATTATGGGGTTGTTATTCATTTTGATTGGATGCATATAGTTTTAATAATTGTGACTTTAACAGCCGGAACAACCGTTATCATGTGGCTTGGAGAACTGATAAATATACATGGTATTGGAAACGGTATTTCACTTATTATCTTTGCGTCAATAATTTCAAGAATTCCAGGGCAGGTGATAAGTTTATTCAGACTTGAGAGCACAAACTGGTTTTTAATTGCTTTATTTGCCATTATTTCGGTTGGTGTAGTTATGGCAATTATTGTAATCACTCAGGGCGAAAGAAGAATTCCGGTTCAATATGCAAAGAGAATTGTGGGGCGGAAAGTATTTGGCGGACAAACTACATATATACCGCTTAAAGTTAACCAGTCAGGAGTAATGCCGATAATTTTTGCAGTTTCAATGCTGCTTTTCCCTGCAACCATTGCTCAGTTTATTAATGTGAAATGGCTTCAGGATCTGGCTACCTGGCTCAGCCCTTCGATTAACGGCAGAATAAACGTATTTTATATAATTATTTATTCCATACTTATAATAGCATTTGCATATTTTTATACTGCAATAGCTTTTAATCCGAATGAAACTTCTGATAACTTAAGAAAATATGGGGGGTATATTCCGGGGATGCGTCCTGGTAAAAATACAACTGATTTTTTATCTAATATCTTAAACAGGATTACTCTTCCGGGCGCGATATTTCTGGCAATTATTGCCATACTTCCTGAAATATTAATTGATACCATGAATATTCCATTTAGATTCGGCGGTACCTCGGTCCTGATTGCTGTCAGTGTAGCACTGGAAACAATGAAGTGGCTGGAGTCACAATTAATGATGAGAGATTATGAAGGGTTTATTAAGTGAGACTTATTTTACTTGGTGCGCCTGGTGTAGGCAAAGGGACGCAGGCAAAAAAAATTGCATCTGAATTTAATATACCGCATGTTTCAACAGGCGATATATTAAGAACCGAAATCAGCAACGGCAGCATGCTTGGAAAAAAAGCTGAAGAGTTTGTAAGCAGCGGGAAACTGGTGCCGGATGAAATAATTCTGGGAATGATTAAGGAAGAATTCAAAACAGACAGATTTAAAGACGGATTTTTAATGGATGGTTTTCCAAGAACTCTTGAGCAGGCAGTGAAATTTTCAGAACTTTTAGAAGAGCTTAATATCAACCTGGATAAGGTAATAAATATTGTTGTTGATGAAAAAGAAATTATCAAGCGTATTATCAACAGGATTATTTGCAGCGGATGTAAAAAAGTATTTAAATTAAGTGATTTTGAAAACGATGATCTCATATGCAATGTTTGCGGAAGCAAGCTTACTAAAAGAAAAGATGATTCAGAAGAAGTAATTAAGAACAGGCTTGAAGTATATAAATTACAAACCGAACCCCTTGTTGATTTTTATATGGGAAAAGGTCTTATTGAAAATATTGATGGTCTTGGAACTGAAAATGAAATATTTGAAAGGATCTTAGCTCGTTTATGATTATCTATAAGTCTGAAGATGAAATAAAAACCATGAGGCGGGCTGGTGAACTGGTAGCAAACGTTCTTTTAAAACTTGAAAAGGCTATAAAACCTGGGGTAGATACAAAATTTTTAGATAAAATAGCTGAGGATGTGATTTTTTCCCATAATGCAAAACCGGCATTCAAGGGATATTCAGGCAGGATTTCGAAAGTGCCTTTTCCCAGAACAATTTGTACTTCTATAAACGAAGAAGTCGTTCACGGTATTCCCGGAAAGAGGATCTTAAAAGAAGGAGACCTGATATCTATAGATGTAGGAGTAAAGCTTGACGGATTTTTCGGAGATGCTGCCAGAAGTTTCAGAGTTGGTGCGGTAAATAAAAAAGTTGATAAAATAATGCAGGCAACATGGGGTGCTTTAAATGATGCAATTGATAAATGTGTTGCCGGAAACAGGTTGGGAGATATCTCTCACGCAATTGAATTAAGGGCTAAAAGTAACGGGTATTCTGTAGTAGAAGATTTTGTAGGTCATGGTATCGGAAGGAACATGCATGAAGACCCGCAGGTTTTAAATTATGGTCCGGCTAATCAGGGACTGCTGTTGAAAAGAGGAATAGTGCTTGCAATCGAGCCAATGTTAAACGAAGGTGGAAGTGATGTCGAGGTACTGGAAGATTCGTGGACAGTGGTAACAAGGGATAGGAAAATTTCCTGTCACTTCGAGGATACGGTGGCTATTACTTCAGAAGGTTCAATAATATTAACAAGGCTGGATCAGTAGACAGATAAAGTAAATTTAAAAAGTTATAGACATTTTTTAATATATTTGATAAATTACTTATTTGCCTTCTTTTTTGGACATTAAGGAGGATATTATCTCAGAAAAAGAAGAAATAATAGAGGTAGAAGGAACAATACTTGAAGCTTTGCCAAATGCAATGTTTCGGGTAGAGCTTGAAAATGGACATAAGGTCCTTGCACATATTTCGGGCAAAATGAGAATGCATTATATTAAGATATTGCCCGGGGATATTGTAAGAGTAGAGCTCTCACCATATGATTTGACAAGAGGCAGAATAATTTATAGGAAAAAATAATCTTATTTTTGCTTGAGTTTAAAAATTTTTAATTATAAGAGTATTTTTAATTAAAAATTTTAATAAGCTTGATTAGGGTTATTATTAAATTTTTTTAAGGATTGATATTAAAAATATTATTAATAAAAGGAATTAAGATGAAAGTCAGACCGTCAGTTAAAAAAATTTGCAATGATTGCCGGATTATCAGGCGAGAAGGTAAAGTAATGGTTATTTGTAAAAATCCCCGCCATAAGCAAAGACAAGGTTAAGGAGGAAACTTAAGTGGCTAGAATTGCTGGAATTGATATTCCCAGAAATAAACATATTGTTATTTCTCTTACCTATATTTTTGGTATAGGCAGACCGACTGCTGCTAAAATTCTTACCAGTCTTGGTATAGATCCGGCAAGAAAAACAAGCGATTTAACCGAAGATGAAATAATTAAAATCAGGGAATATATTGATGCAAACATCAAAGTTGAAGGTGATTTGAGAAGAGAAGTAAGTCAGAGTATTAAAAGACTTATTGAAATAAATTCCTATAGAGGTATCAGGCATAAAAGAAATCTGCCGGTCAGAGGTCAGAGAACTCATACCAATGCAAGGACCAGAAAAGGCAGAAGACCTTCAGTTGGAATTAAGAAAAAAACAACGGCTACTGTTAAATAATCAGGAGGATAAATTTGGCAACCAAGCAAACTGCTAAAAAAAGAGTTAAAAGAAAAGAAAGAAAGAATATTCCTTACGGAATTGCACATATTCAGTCTACCTTTAATAATACAATTGTTAATATAACAGACATGAGCGGCAATACAATTGCGTGGGGTAGTGCAGGCGGACAGGGTTTTAAAGGTTCAAGGAAGAGCACTCCTTTTGCTGCGCAGGTAACGGCAACAGCGGTTGCCAAGTCAGCACAGGAACACGGTCTTTCAAAAGTTGATGTAAGAGTTAAAGGCGTAGGTTCGGGTAGAGAAACTGCCGTAAGATCTCTTCAGGCTGTCGGACTGGAAATAGGTTCCATAACAGATGTAACTCCGGTTCCGCATAATGGATGCAGACCGCCGAAAAGAAGAAGAGTATAAGGTATTTGGATATTTAGAAATATTTATAAATAAGGAGTTATTTTAAATGGCTAGAATTAATGATGCTGTTTGTAAGTTATGCAGAAGAGAGAAGGAAAAGTTATTTTTAAAAGGTTTAAGGTGTTTTTCAGATAAATGCGGAGTTA
>JAJFVM010000098.1 GCA_021371805.1 bacterium | reverse complement strand
AAATGCAATCCGGATTTGACAATTATAGTTTATTTAATTATTTAACATGAATTTAACACCTCCTTAATATTTCCTTAATAAACTTCAAATATAATACCCATATAAAATTTATAAATCTTATTGGCGCGTAAAAGATTTTATTGAATTATTTTTATTATTTTAGTAATGGATTAAGGAGGACGATTATGAATAAGCTGACTGTTAGAAAAAACATCCTGGCTGCATTGATGATAATTACCGTGGCAATTTTTATTTTTGCTCCGGGACTTTTAAATGCAGATCCCTCAGTTGGAGACCCAACAGGAGCATCAACCGGAAATGCCTCTAATATTTCTGCAGCTATTGCAGGATCTCCGACAATTAATGAAATAGCAAACGAAGTCGGAAAAACCAAGATAGGGTTAAATTTTGTATGGGTTATGCTTTGTTCATTTTTAATCTTTTTCTTTCAGGCCGGGTTTGCAATGGTCGAGACGGGGTTTACCAGAGCAAAAAATGCAATGCATACCATGGCAATGAATCTTGTAGTTTTTTTGGTAGGTACAGTAGGATTTTATATTCTTGGATTTGCAATAATGATGGGTGGTGCAGGTCCCCTAAGTTCCCTGGGAGGAACCGCTGTTTTAAATAAGGAGCTCGCAATAGGTGGATGGGGAATTCTTGGATATAAGGGATTTTTCCTTTCAGGCACAACATACGATGTTGCCATATTTACCATGTTTTTCTTCCAGATGGTGTTTATGGATACAACATGCACAATTCCTACAGGTGCAATGGCTGAAAGAGTTAAACTGAAAGCAGTTGTTATCAGTTCCTTCTTTGTTTCCATGATTTATTATCCTCTTTACGGAAATTGGATATGGGGCGGCGGATGGCTGGCTCAGCTTGGCAGCAAGTTGGGGCTGGGCCACGGTGCTCTTGACTTTGCAGGTTCGGGCGTGGTTCATGCAATGGGTGGTATGATTGCACTTACCGGTGCCATTGTTCTGGGTCCGAGAATCGGTAAATTCAGGAAGGACGGAAAACCAGTTGCCATAGCAGGCCACCATATTCCAATGGCGATAATCGGAACAATGATTCTATTTTTCGGATGGTTTGCTTTCAATGCAGGTTCAACTTTAAACGGAACAGATTTAAGGCTTGGAGTGGTTGCAACCAATACCATGATTGCGGGAGCGTTTGGCGGGTTGGTTGCAATGTTTTATATGTGGGCCAAATATAAGAAACCAGATCCGACAATGACCGCAAACGGTGCACTTGCAGGTCTTGTGGCAATTACTGCCAGCTGTGCTTACGTAAACAGTATATCTGCTGCAATAATAGGTATTGTTGCCGGAATACTAGTTTGTCTTTCCGTTTGGTTTATTGAAAACAAATTAAAAATTGATGATCCGGTCGGTGCGATTTCCGTTCATGGCGTAAACGGCTTATGGGGGCTTCTGGCTCTCGGGCTTTTTGCAGACGGTTCCTACGGTTCCGGAATTAATGGGATAGAAGGAACAGTAAGGGGTTTATTTTACGGCGGGAGCGGACAGCTGTGGGCGCAGCTTATAAGTATGTTAACTGTAATTGTCTGGGGCATAGGTTCGTCTTGGCTATTTTGGAAAATTCTTGATAAAATTATGAAGATCAGGGTCAAAGCAGCAGATGAAATTGCGGGGCTTGACTTGCCTGAAATGGGTGTTTTGGCATATCCTGATTTCTTATTATCAACATCTCAAGGCCAGGATGGAAATGATTTGGACTTACTACAGGAGGTAAAGAATAAATGAAAAAGATTGAATGTATAATTCGGCCGGAAAAACTTGACGAAGTCAAAGATGCGCTTAATGAAGCGGGGATACTTGGAATGACGGTAACCGATGTCCTTGGATGCGGAAGGCAGAAAGGCAGAAAAGAAGTCTACAGAGGTGTTGAGTATACATTGAATTTGCTGCCGAAAGTTAAAATCGAAACAATTGTTAAGGATGAAGATGTCGAAAAGATAGCAGGTATAATAATTGAAACTGCAAAAACTGGTTCAATAGGAGACGGAAAAATCTTTATAAGCACAATAGACGACGCATATAGAATAAGAACAGGAGAAAGCGGAGAAAAGGCTGTTTAGAGTAAATTAAATGATAAGTTTTTAAAAGTCTTAGATTTTATAAATTAATTTTGAGTTGTTTTTATAATCGGATTTATTTTAATTTTTGTGATCCCTTATTGATTTTCAATATAAGGGATCGCATTTGTTTTAATATGAGATTATTATTTGTATATATTTTTTTAATAATAAATTTTATTTTTTTCTGTCAGATATTATATTGTTGGGATAATAATTTTTTAATAATATATAATATAATTTAATTTTATATTATAAACTTTATGAAAGTACGGTAGAAGTTTTATATGAACAATAAGATTTTAAAAACTTTTATTTCTATAGGCATATTTGTACTGATAATCAGCTTTACAGGCATTATTGCAGCCGATACAAGCTCTTCAGGGACAGATAAGGGACATGACAGCCCTACAACGGGAGAATCCACTACATCAAGTTCCAGGGCTGAAGCATCTACAACAACTACAAAACAGGGAGAAGTGACAACGACAACAGATGAAACAGCTACTTCAACAACGGTTGGTTCATCTTCTTCTACCACTTCTACCACAAAATTTGAAACAGATTATGTTCTTACTCCTCAGGATAAGGTGCTGTTGGTGCAGCCGTCTGTTTGTTATGTTACAAGCCTCTGGATTGCCAGGGTTTATGATGATAATCTTCAAAAATGGAGTGAACCTTATTATTACGGTCCATTTGGCGGAACCGGATTTTGTGTTAATCCGGCTACAGGTCATATTGTGACTGCGGCGCATGTAATAGATGTTTCTTATAATGAAATAAAAAAAGGAATTTTAGATAAATATATAAAAGATATATATCCAGGAGATTATGACACTTTATCACAATCAGACTGGGATACAATTTTCAGTCATTTTAAAGTTGAAGGCTTAAAAAACATTGAGCCCGAGAGAGAAGTATGGGTTCAATTTAATACTGCAACTGCAAATATCCCTGATAATCCTGATGAATCGTATACTAGGGCAGAAGTAATTGCACTCAGCAGCCCGCAGCAGAGAGATATAGGCATTATTCAGATAACTCCTAAAACAGGGAGAGCATTATCAAGTGCAATCATCGGAGATTCTTCGATGATTGAGGTCAGCGATCCTGTTACGATAATAGGTTATCCCTGGACTTCTGATATTGGGCAGGATAATCCGTTAAATCCGACTGTTACATCGGGATCATTAAGCGGCAGGGTAATGCTTAACGGAACCGAAGTGATGCAGGTTCAAGGCAATGCAAGGCCTGGAAATAGCGGAGGACCGGTACTTGATAACAAAGGAGAGGTTATAGGAATCCTGACGATGGGAACGGATGAAACAAATAATTATTTAAGACCCAGCAATGATATAAGCGTTATCCTTGGGAATATTAAAAACCAAAATGGTATGATTGATAAGGAATGGAAAACAGGCCTTATACTGTTCAGGCAGAAGCACTTTAAAGAAGCAATCAAGCATTTTGATGCCGTACTGAATCTAAATAACGGTCATCTTTTGGCTCAGGAGTATAAAGCCAAAGCGCAAGCCGATATTGCAGGCGATATTCCTCTGGTTCTGGAAACTACTACCACAACTTATCTGGATACTACTACGGCTTCTGCTCCCGAAACTACAAAAAAAGCAGGATTTGGTATAGAGAATTCAAAAATACTGTTAATTATAATATTCAGTGCAGGTTTTCTATTGCTTGCGGCACTTGTAGCAGTTATAGTTATGGTACTTCGAAAAAATAATAAAAATAAATCAAATAAGGCAACTTACAAAGTTACTTCTCCTGCACCTCCCACGATAATTGTTGAGGAACTCAAGGCAGAAAAAGAAGAAAAAATTGAAAATGGGATAAAAGCAAGGTTTTGTTCAAACTGCGGAGCAAAAGTTGAAGAGTATCAGGTTTTTTGCGCAAACTGCGGAGCCAGGTTAAAATAAAATAATATAAGCTTAACTTAATTTATTCTTGCCTTAAAAAATTTTGGTCTCTTAGCTTTTTTAAATCTTACCTGATTTTATTATAAAGTTTTTTAGAACTACTTTTTTTGATTTTTAAAATATTTTATCTAAAAAAAATTTTTTAAGATAAATAAAATATTGACGTATGATTAATTTATGCTTATTTTAACAAATAAGTATTTTTTTATACCGGGTTTTATTAGATTACTATATTTTAATATCCCAATTCTTTAGCAAGTTAATAATATTATAACCAGGTGAAGGAATAAAATGGAATTTGAAATTAACAGTTATAAACCAGGAAAAATAATTTGTGTAGGAATGAATTATAAAAGCCACATAAGTGAACAGGACGGAAGATTTCCGGATAAACCGGTTCTTTTTTGTAAGGCTAATTCTTGTATCATTAAGGATGGGAACGACATAATATATCCTGCCGGAGTCAATGAGCTGGATTATGAAGTTGAACTTGCAGTAATAATCGGTAAATCTATGAAGAATATCAAACCGGAGGATGCAGGCAATTATATATACGGCTATACAATAATTAATGATGTAACTGCAAGGGACCTTCAAAAAACTGAAGGACAGTGGTTCAGAGCAAAAAGTTTTGATACTTTCGGGCCTGTCGGGCCAAAAATAATACCCGGGGATGAAATAAAAGATCCACAAAACTTAAACTTAAAAAGTTTTGTAAACGGAGAGCTGCGCCAGGATTCGAATACTAACGATATGATTTTTAAAGTTTATGATTTGATCTCTTTTATATCCTTTTCAATGACTCTTGAAGCAGGCGACTTAATTGCAACAGGAACTCCTGCCGGCGTAGGACTGTTTATGAAGAAGAAAAGTCTGTTAGAACCAGGTGATGAAATTATTTGTGAAATAGAAAATATAGGAAAATTAATAAATAAAGTAATACGCTTGCAGTAAGATTTTTTTAATAAAACGCACAGCATAACCTGGATTTTGTTTTAAATTCAGAAAAGATTGCAGAAATTTAATCTTTGAAAAAATTTCAGTTAGGTTTTATAATTTAAAATAAATTATAAAAAAACGTTTTTTTATAAGGAGAGCAGCACGTGAATTCAAGAGAAAAATTTCTTTCAGTAATGAGAATGAAGGATAGCGATTACCAGAGTGTTGAAATTCCTAAAGTTGAATTTGGCTATTGGGCAGGAACTATAAGAAGATGGTTTAAAGAGGGACTTCCAATCGTTACATCTGTTCCTGACAATTACTCTGATGGAATAGCCATAATGGCTAATAAAAATATTTACGGTGAAATGGAAAATGCCGGAGATGTAAATGTACAGCCGGTATTCGGATTGGACCAATATCTTACAAAGTTTCCGATTGATTACAGCCCGATGTTCAAGAAGGAAGTATTAAATAAAGATGACCTGAATATCGTTTATAAAGATGAATACGGGGTAACAAATAAAAGCACTATTAATATAACATCACTCCCGATGGAAATTGATAATCCTGTAAAAGATTGGAAAACATGGAAGGATTATAAGCAATATTATAGTCTGGATACAATCGCCAGGAGACTTCCTCCAAACTGGGACGATATTGTAAAAAAACTAAAAAACAGAGACTTTCCAATCAGATTAGGCGGAACCAACGGAGGATTTCTTGGATTTCCGAGACAGATTATGGGTGTAACCAGATATATGATGGCTTTAATTGATGATCCCGAGCTGATACATGATATAAACTCGACTTTTTGCAGTTTTCTCATATCTTATTACGGCAGGATCTG
>JAJFVM010000084.1 GCA_021371805.1 bacterium | reverse complement strand
AATCCTTCCTTATAATTCTTTTTCCGATTATTAAAGGCAGTTTTACCAGAAATATCAGATAGATATAAAATTCCCTGAAAAAATTCACAAAATCATACCGGATAAGCAGATCTTTCATAATAAAACCAAACTCATACCTGGTAATTTGAGGAATTATTTTTGCAAGAAATCCGATCGGATAATTTTTTAATATAAATATGAAACGTGAACGCTTAAGATAAAAATGCTTTTTTAAAGAAAGAACCCCGCTTGTAGACGAAAATTTATGATAAACCAGTGCTTCTTTTACATAATCAACGGTATAATCTGAATATTTCCATGTTCTGAAACAAAAGTCTATATCCTCATAATACATGAAATATTTGCTTTCGAAAAAACCTATTGCATCAAAAACACCTTTTTTTATCAGAGCCGCTCCGCCTGAAACAGATAAAACCTCACCGCTTGCGGTATGACATTCTTCATCCAGTTCAAAAAAATCTCTGTCCCATCCGCTTCCAAAATAATTTACAAATCCGCCGGTGCTGTTTATGTATTTCGGCCAGTGGTAAATAAGCATTTTGCCTGCCAGTATTCCGCAACCAGGTTTATGTTCACCATAATTTATAAGATTTTCCAGCCACTGCCTGTCAAGCCGCAGATCATTATTTAATATTCCAAAATAATCAATCTTTTCATATTTCTTAAGGCCATGCCTGACAGCTTTATTAAAAGCATCGCCATATCCTTTATTGCTCCAATTAATCAGCAACTCGCACTGAGGATAATTTTCTCTTATAAAATTAACACTTCCGTCCTTTGAATTGTTGTCAATTATTAACACCTGGAGTTCTTTATAAGATTGGCTGAATATCGAATCCAGACATTCGCCAATATAATTTATTCCATTATAATTAACAATTATTAAAAGAACTTTCGGATTATTGCTTTCTTTTTTAAATCCATATAATAATTTTTCATCCGGTTCCATGCCTGAATTTTTTACTTGTGAATTTTCTTTGTCGTTTATGGTGTTCATTCTCTTTATAATGAAGTTTGCCCTGGTATGCGTAATTAAAAATAATTTGAATCCTGACCGGATATTGGAATAATTAGGGTCTTAAATTTTTTGCACTTTCATTTCTGAATTTAAATCAGCAATACCTTCCGACTTATTATGTTTCATAACATTTATTGTAAGCATATTATTTACCCAGTCACAATAAGTTCTGAAGTCCTTGTAACCTACGGCAGGAGAAACATAATACACTCCGCCCATCAGGATAATTTTCTGCCTGAAAGTTATCCTGACATGATCTCCTGGTTTAAAAGTACCGACTGTTATATTGTTAAGCCTGTTGTTTGTCCCGTAAACGGTATTTCCTTTAAAATCAATTATCCTTATCCCGAATATGGGGCTTTCTACTTCCGCTTTAAAAACAGCATCGAACTCTATTTTAACCTCATCACCGTATTTACAGTAATCAATTGATTTTCCCTTGTTATCAAGCAGCATTATTTCTTCAATTTCAGCGTCTCCGGAACCAAATCTGTTGATTATATTGGAATTGCTGCTGAGATTGGTTGCGGCAAGCCTGTCTATATCTTCCCCTGTAATTACCTTCTGATTGTTTTCTATGATAGTCTGAAATATTTTTTTTCTTTCTTCCTTCTGCTGTTCATGAGCTCTTTCCTTCTCAATGTTTTCAACATATGAACGATAGGAACTTACTACCGCAACAGGACCGCCCATCTGCTCTATTTTTCCGTCTTTTAAGAATATTACCCTGTTGCAGAGATCCTGTATCGTACCCAGGTCATGCGAAACAATTATTATGGTTTTTCCCTGTTTTATAAGGTCATAAATAACTTTGTAACATTTTGCCTGAAAAGCCTGATCTCCAACCGCCAGCACTTCATCTACCAGCAATATGTCCGGATTAACATTGATGGCTACGGAAAAACCAAGTCTCATATACATTCCGGAAGAATAGTTTTTAACCGGCATATCAATGAATTTTTCCAGTTCCGAAAATTCAACAATTTCATCAAACTTTTTTTCGATATTTTTTCGCTTCATGCCGAGAATAGCCGCATTTATAAAGATATTCTCGCGTCCTGTCAGATCGGGATGGAATCCTGCACCAAGTTCGAGAAGTGCGGAAACCGAGCCGTTAACTTTAACCTGGCCTTTTGTCGGCTGCAAAATCCTGGATATCAATTTTAATATCGTGCTTTTTCCCGAGCCGTTGGGCCCTATAATACCCAGTGTTTCGCCATGATTTACATTAAAGGAAACATCGTCAAGAGCCAGAAACTCAATGAATTTTGTTCTTCTCAGATGTATGATGGTTTCCTTAAGGCTGGGATTTTTTTCATAATGAATTCTGTAGCGTTTGGTGACATTATTGACTTCAACAGCATAATTGCTTATGCCTGCATCTCTTACTCTTGTAATTTTATTGGTTATAATTCCCTGCTGGGATTTTTTTACAATTTCTGGCATTTTTTTAAATAAAATCTTTCTGATTAATTATAAATAAAAGTGACAGTTGAATCTACCGTTATAAAACCTTATTTAACTATATTGCTTCTCTTGTGTTAGAAAAACTTTATATCTCCTCCGCAAACCTGGGTTCGAGTTTTTTAAATACAAAATACCCTATAAAAAATATTAAAAGAATGAGCCCGATATTTGTAACAATCATAAACCAGTTAGGCCAGAGCAATCCTTCCGGATATTTTACGTGATAAAACATATTCCTGTACATTGACGTAATGGTAGTCATTGGATTAAATCTTAATATCACCTGAAATTTTGGCGGCACCATATCTAAAGGATAAATAATAGGTGTCCCGAAAAACCATACCATTATCAGTATATTTATAAGATGTGACAAATCTCTGAAAAACACATTTAATGCCGACACCAGCAATGTCAAGCCTGCAACCAGGAAAAATTCAGCAATAATTAATACCGGAAACCAGTATAAGAATATGTAAAACTTATAACCTAAAAAGATAAGTACTATCAATAATGCAACAAGTTCAAGAAGAAAATTAAAAAGATTCGCAAATACGACAGATAACGGAATAATTTCCCTTGGAAAATATATCTTATTTACCAGGTTGCTGTTTGCAACAATACAGTTTGCCCCGTAACTGATGGAATTTGCTAAAAAATTCCAGGAAAGCAGGGCGCTTATCAGGAAAACCGCATAATCCTTTACCCCTAATCTCATAACAAAAGAAAATACGAAAGTATAAACAAGCATCGTAAGAAGAGGGTTGATGAGCGACCAGAAAAAACCTAAAAATGAACCTCTGTATTTAACTTTAAGTTCTTTTTTTGTAAGACTGAATATGAGCTCATGATAAGAGAATAAATTCCTGAAATCAGTTATTAAGTTACTTTTAATATCAAGCTTCCTAACTACTAAAGAATATTCATTTTATAAAATTAAAAGTTTTAAGTCTAAAGGGATAAGATTATTCTTATCACCTTATACTACCTTCCCCTTAAAACTTCTGTATATTATATCATTTAAAAAAAATTAATTAATAGTTTGGATATTTTCATATAATAAAATTATATTGATCTTACTTTTCGAAATGTCTTACTTGAAATTTAGTATTACTGATAATATAATTATTACAATAATTAATTATTACTTATAGAAGGGTGATTTATTTGTCCAGGATTACTAAAAAGGGTCAGGTTACCATTCCAAAAGAAATCAGAGATTTATTTGGCATAAAACCAAATGACCTTGGTGAGTTTAGCATAAGAGACGAATCTATTATGTTTTTGGTCAAAAAGGGTACAATTCTTGATTCTCACAGGATTAAAACTGATAAAAAAATTGATCATGCAAGACAAAGAGAAATTATGGAAAGGGATATTGCATTAAATATCATAAAGGAAATGAAATGATTTTTATTGATACTAATATTTTTATAAGATACTTTGTCTCTGATGATTCGCA
>JAJFVM010000072.1 GCA_021371805.1 bacterium | reverse complement strand
AAACTTAAAACAACAACTAAGTTAATTAGTGCTGCAAGCTATACATCAACCGGAAAGGAACTTGTTATAAGAGATTGCAGCAACTGCGGTTTTCATGATGAGAAGGTCAGAACAATTCCCAGAAAGTCAAGAACATCAGGTGGCGGATTTTTTGTAGGCGGAGGCGGAAGCTCAGGCGGTGGCGGTTTCGGAGGTTTCGGAGGCGGAAGCTCAGGCGGTGGCGGAAGTTCAGGCAGCTGGTAAAAAATTAAAACAGATAGCATGCTGTTTAAACTAAAAGAAAGATTATGTCAAATAAGATTATAAAAAAAGAAAAACTTACCGAAAATATTTTCAGTTTCGTCCTTGATGCTCCAAAAATTGCGAGGAATTCCAGTCCCGGTCAATTTATTATTATAAGAATAAATGAAACGAGCGAGAGAATTCCTTTGACAATTGCTGCATCAGATAAAGAATCAGGTACTATCAGGATAATCTTTATGGTTGCCGGAAAGACAACGATGGTTTTATCAGAATTGGGTAATGGGGATTATATTAAAGATGTGCTCGGTCCTCTCGGTAAAAAGGGCGAAATAGAAAAATTTGGGAACGTTGTTTGCATCGGCGGTGGTGTTGGCATAGCACCTCTGCTTCCGATTACAAAGGCTTTGAAAGAAAAGGGAAACAATATAATTTCCATAATTGGCGCAAGAAACAAGGATTTTTTGATTCTTGAAAAAGAAATGAACCTTGTAAGTAGCCAAATCCATGTTTGCACTGATGATGGTTCAAAAGGATATAAAGGTTTTGTTTCAGAAAAACTCAAGGAAGTTATTTTAAATAAAACCGGCAAGGATCCTTATTCTAAGTTTGACAGGATTATTGTCATAGGTCCGTCTATAATGATGAAGGCAGTCTGTGATATTACAGCTAAATTTGGTATTAAGACTATAGCCTCCTTAAACTCGGTGATGATAGACGGAACAGGAATGTGCGGAACTTGCAGGGTTGAAGTTGGAGGCAAAACAAAATTTGCATGTGTGGATGGACCTGAGTTTGACGGTTCTCTTGTAAATTTTGATTTATTGATTTCAAGACAGAACTACTACCTGAAAGAAGAGCGTGAAGCTGTGCAGTATTTCAAAAAAGGGCATCCTGATGGAAAATGCAGGTTGGACTTAATTAATTCTTAGTTTTTTATGATTTTTATATAATCTTAAATAATTTACCGGCAATTCAAAAATTTTATCTGATGTTTAAGATTTTAAAGCCTATTTTTTATATAAAAGTATTTCGAGAATGTAAGACAGAGAATATGGGAAATAGCGAAAATAACAAAAAAAATAATAAATTAATACAAAAGCATAAGACAAGAATGCTTGAACAACCGCCTGAAGACAGAATAAAAAATTTTAATGAGGTTTCTTTGGGTTATAGTCAGGAAGACGCTCTTATTGAAGCTTCAAGATGCCTGCAGTGTAAAAAACCAAGATGTATTGAAGGCTGTCCTGTTGGTATAGATATTAAAAGTTTCATTAATTTGATAACGAAAAAAGATTTTAAAGGTGCTCTTTCTAACATAAGGGAGAAAAATTCATTTCCGGCAATTTGCGGAAGAGTTTGTCCGCAGGAAGACCAATGTGAAAAAATGTGCATACTTGGAATCAAGAATGAACCGGTTGCGATAGGCAGGCTTGAAAGATTTGCTGCAGATTTTGAAAATCTCAAAGATTGGGCAGGACAGAATTATTCAAAAACTTATGATAATGAAATTAACAGTAAAAGAGAGGATAATGACGGGGATTTTTTGAAAGAAGGCAAGGAGACCGGCAATATAACAGATAAAGAAGTTACATTAAAGCAAGGCGCTGACGGTTTTTTTAATAAAACTGATACAAATAGATTAAAGGTAGCAGTAATAGGCTCGGGTCCTGCAGGGCTTGCATGTGCGGGTGAACTGGCAAAAATGGGTTATGATGTTACTGTTTTTGAAGCACTTCATAAAGCCGGCGGTGTTCTTGTTTACGGAATACCTGAATTCAGGCTTCCCAAGAAAATTTTGCAAAAAGAAGTTGATTATGTAAAAGATCTTGGTGCTAAGGTAGAATTAAATGCCCTTATTGGAAATACCTATACTATAAATGATTTATTTGGCGATGGCTTTAAGGCAATTTTTATCGCTACAGGCGCAGGGCTTCCATATTTTATGGGCATCCCCGGAGAAAATCTTAATGGTGTTTACAGTGCAAATGAATTTTTAACAAGAAATAATTTAATGAAGTCTTATCTTTTTCCACGTTATGATACTCCTATAAAAAAAGCAGACAGGATTGCAGTAATTGGCGGAGGAAATGTTGCCATGGATTCTGCGAGGACAGCAAAACGATTGGGTGCAAAACGTGTATACTTAATTTACAGGAGAAGCGAAAAGGAAATGCCTGCAAGGATTGAAGAAGTTCATCATGCAAGAGAAGAAGGAATAGAATTTTTACTCCTGTCTAATCCTGTTGAAATAATCGGCAGCCGTAATTTTGTTGAAAAAATCAGATGTATTAAAATGGAGTTGGGCGAACCCGACAGTTCAGGAAGACGCAGTCCTGTTCCGGTAAAGGATTCAGAATTTGATTTTGACGTAGAAGCTGTTGTTATGGCAATAGGACAGGGCCCCAACCCGCTGCTGATGGATAAGATACCTGAACTGAAACTTACCAAAAAAGGAAATATAGAAGCAGATAACAATACCTGCAGGACAAGTGTAAAGGGTATTTTTGCCGGCGGAGATATAACTACAGGTGCTGCAACGGTTATACTTGCAATGGGTGCGGGTAAAAAAGCAGCTGTTTCAATAGATGATTATTTAAAAAATGATTTATGGTAAAATAATAAAAACTTTTAATTTTTCCGTAAACAAGGAGGATGGCCAGATGAGAAAAAAGCTGTTCTATATACTTGTAATACTTATTTTAGCTGCATTCACATGTTCACTTATCTTAATTGGATGTGCTCAAAATAAATCTTCTGCCGCATCAGTGGTTGTCCAGGAAGATGCAGAGGCTGTAAAAGATTCATCAAGATTGGCTGCATCTGAAACAACTGCTGCAGCCGCTGCCGGTTTTGCAGAGGAGCAGCCAATATCGCAGGATCAAAGCCAGACCGGCTCAAATTTGCCGGCAGTTCAGCCGAAAATCATAAAGTCTGCGGCAGCTTCAATAGAGGTTGCAAAAGGCACTTTTGAAGAAAGCATGGTTAAGGTTACAAAAATTGCGGAATTAATAGGCGGTTATGTAAGCAATACCGAAAGCTATTCGGATGCTGACGGAAACCTTACAAGCGGAAGGATAATAATCAGGGTACCCGGAGAAAAATTTAACAATGCGGTTGATGAAATAAAAAAAGCAGGAGAATTGAAATCAATAAGCATATCCGGTCAGGATGTCACCCAGGAATATGTTGATCTTGAAAGCAGGCTTAAAAATTATGAAGCTCAGGAAAAAATTTTACTTGATCTGATGAACAAGTCCACTAGCGTAAAAGACAGTGTTGAGGTTCAAAGAGAACTGAGCAATGTCCAGGGTGAGGTGGAAGTTATAAAAGGCAGAATGAATTATCTTGACAACATGGTTGGTTTTTCAACAATAGATGTTGCAATTGCAGAACCTGCCGTTGCTGCACCTATTGAAGGCGGGGGATTTGTAAATGCTGTAAAACGTGGTGCAGAAGGAGCGATAAAAGTATTAAACGGACTTGCATTTTTCCTTGTTGCGGTAAGCCCGCTTCTGGTACTGGCCGGTATTATATTGTTAATAATTTGGGGTTCGATAAGATCAAGGAATAAGAAAAGAGCGGCTAGAAAAGCGGCTGAAGCTGTAAAGTTAGGTGAAAAGTAAAAATTGCCGAAAAGAAAGAGTAGGAGAGAATGAAAAAGGGAGATGTTTTTGGTTTTGTTTTGTTTGCTTTAGGCTTAGGTGTTGCTGCTGGGGTATTGCTTGCTCCCAGATCAGGCAGGGAAACGAGGAAGGATCTGTCGGAAAAATTTGAAAGAGGATTTGAGGAAATCAGTGACTTTATGACATATGAATCAGGAAGAGTAAAAAGTAAGGTTACCGAAACTATTGAAGATATAAAAAGCAAATGTGAAGAAAAATCAGATTGCTGTCATACTCATGATGATCCTGTGGGTTAACATTATCGGCAGATTAATAATATATGCAGCAAGTTGCTGTTCTTAACAAACAGACGGCAGACTTGATAGTCTGATGTTGTTTAGTTATATTTTTATAATCATTCAGGTTTTAGAATTAATATATTCAAAACAACAGCGGGCATACCTCCGGTAATAGAGTATAGCTTTATAAAAGATAGCTTGCCATTATTTATTTACTCAAATCTCAAAGCCTCTATAGGGTTAAGTTTTGCTGCGCTCATTGCCGGGTAAATACCAAAAAATAATCCTACAAATGTTGAAAAAGATACGGCAAGGGCAATGGAAGAAAACGATATGCTTGCTGAGATAGGCGAGTATTTGGTCAGAAAGAAAGAAATAATAAATGCAAATACTATTCCCATTAGCCCGCCTGTTAAGCTTAAAACGACACTTTCGGTTAGAAATTGAGTTAAAATATCTCTGTTTTTTGCACCGAGGGCTTTTCTTATGCCTATTTCTCTTGTTCTTTCGGTAACCGAAACAAGCATTATATTCATTATCCCGATTCCACCCACAAGCAAAGAAATAGCTGCTATACTGCTTATAGCTATCGTGAAAATATTTGTCACCGCACTTAGCGTATTCAGGAGCTCAGTCTGATTTTGAATGCTGAAATCATCTTTCTCTCCTGATTTTATACTGTGTTGTTTTCTGAGTATTCTTGTTATCTCTTCCGACGCCAGATTCAGGTTTTTCTCATCAGCCGTTCTGGCCATTATAAGGTTTAAGTAATTCTGACCGTAGAGCTTGTTCATTGCGGTGGTAACCGGAATTGCGACTGTATTATCCTGATCCTGTCCGAAAGTGTTTGTTCCTTTTGATTTTGTGGTTCCGATAACTTTAAAATTTTTTCCAAAAATTTTTATGCTTTTACCTAAGGGGTCCTCGCCAGGAAAAAGTTTATCTTTAACGGTTTTTCCCAGAACAGCCACATTTGAAGAATTGACAACATCACTTTTTGAGAAAAATTTGCCTGTATCAATTTCAAAATTATATACTGCGACTGCTTCTTCACTTGAAGCATAAATTGAAACATTATCACCCTTATCCTTGTAAACAACAGGAGCAGTGCTTAATATTACAGGTATAACTCCATCAATATATCTCGAATGCTTATGAATTGCATCTATATCCTGTAATTTAAGCGAGTCCTTACTTGTAGAACTGAACTGGTTTAATGCTCCCATGTCGTTATCACTGTTTCCGGGCATAACTATTACCAGGTTAGAACCTATTCCCTGAATACTTTTGACAACTGAAGCCTGAGCTCCTGTTCCGATTGACATTACGGCAACGACAGCTCCAACACCTATGATTATTCCAAGCATCGTAAGGGCAGATCTTAATTTATTCAGAAGTAATGATTGAAAAGCAATTAGTATATTTTTACTGAAAGTTCCCATATTTTCGGCTTTTATGTTTTTATTTGTAATTTATTTTGAAACCGGAATTCTGTCCTCGAGCTTTGGCATTTTTAGGAGCATTTCATCAGCGGTTACCGGATTTTCTATTTTTTCCTGCTTTATAATCAATCCGTCCCTTAGATAAATTATCCTTTGAGTATGATGTGCTATGTCAAGCTCATGGGTAACAAGAATTATTGTTTTCCCCTGTCTGTTTAAATTCTGAAATATTGCCATTATCTCTTCGCCGGTCCTGGAATCAAGATTTCCTGTTGGTTCATCTGCAAGTATAATTGTCGGCTCATTAATTAATGCCCTTGCTATGGCAACCCTTTGCCTTTCTCCTCCGGAAAGTTCATTCGGTTTGTTTTTTTCCTTTCCCTTTAATCCAACCGACTCAATATATTTATTTATAGTAAAATTTTTGTTTTTTAATTTTACTTTTGTATAAATCGTAGGAAGCTCGACGTTTTGAAAAGTGCTGAATCTTGAAAGCAAATTAAAAGTCTGGAAAACAAAACCCACTTTCATGTTTCTGATATTGGCAAGCTGGTTATCATTTAATTTACCGACTTCGATATCTTCAAGGAAATATTTTCCCGAATCAGGGACATCAAGACAACCAAGTATGTTCATTAAAGTCGATTTCCCCGAACCCGACGGGCCCATTATGGCGACAAATTCCCCCCCGTTTATCTGTAAGTCGACACCCCTTAACGCTTTAACCTTGATATCTCCGATTTTGTATGTTTTAAAAATATTTTCAATTTTTATTATAGCTTTATCAGTCATTTTTTTATTTTGTTTTTATTATTGATATTGTTTTATTTATTTTCAAATCAGTTTAACCTTCGGGTAAAATTTCTGATTTTTTCCAATATCGTTTATTGAAGGACTGAGATTTTTTAACTATCAGGTTTTGAGAGAAGAACTTCGTCACCTTCTTTTAATCCGGATCTGATTTCAATATTTTCAAAATCGCTGGCTCCGGTGGTAACCTCTGTTTTTACAGATTCCTTGTTTTCGTTTAATACCCAAACATAGCTCTTATTATTTTCCTCAAAAACCGAAAGCGATGGAACTAATATGACATTTTCGATTTTGTCGGTATAAATTGTGGTGTTGGCCGAAATACCGAACATTAACAATCCAATTTTGGCTTCTTCAGGTTTTATAGTTACCTGAAAGCTTATTACCCCGGCCGTATTTTTTGAAATTGGTGAAATATTATCTACCACGCCCTTAATCTTTTCATCAGGATAAGCATCCAGGGTTATATCCACTTCCTGCCCTTTTTTTATTTTACCTATGTCGGTTTCCTCTATATCCGTCTTAATTACAAATTCATTACTTATTACGGTTACGGCAATCATTGCAGGACTTAAATATTCACCCTCCCTGACATTTACTGTTTGAACCAGTCCGTTAAAAGGCATTAAAATTGTTGAATTTTCAAGTTCAAGACTTGCAATATCAAGATTTATCTTTGCCAGATTGACTTGATCTTCTGCGGTATTGATGCTTTCCAGGGTTGCCGAAATCTGCTGACCGGCTTGCTCAAGGCTTGAAAGATTATTCCAGGAAGCTATTGACTGGTTGATTAAAGCCTGGGCATAGGCTCCTTCTGCGCTTTCACTGTTAAGTCGTGCTTGTTCTTCTGCTGAGTTCAGAGCAGCAGTAGCAGAATTAATGGAGGCGGTTGCAGCCGCTAATGTTGAATTATAGGAAACCTGAGCGCTGCTCAATGCGTTCTCATCTGCGACAATTCTGGAATCACTAAGTGGATCAGTATAGACTTCCTGGTCTATTCTTAACTGATCACTTGCATTATTAATAGCCTGCTGAGCCTGGCTGATTGAGGTATTAAAAGAATTCTGAGCATTTTGGAGCGCCGTAGCCGCACTTTCGATTGAAGCATCTCCCAGTATGTTTGTATTTTCAAGAGCATTATGCGCATTGTCAGCTAACTGCTGATATAATTCATTGTTTTTTTGGGCTGCCTGAACAGCTATATGGTTTGCATCTAAAGCACCCTTATAATTGATTTTTGCTACCCTAAGAGAACTTTCCGCAACTTTTATATTTTCCTTTGCCTGTTCTGTCAGAAGTTTTGTTTTCCTGTTGTCAATCTCTATCAATATGCTGTCTTTTTTAACCGCATCTCCTTTTTCCACAGATTTTAATACTTTTCCGGAGGAAGGAAGTGATAAATTCTTTGATTGCACTGAGTCAACGTTTCCCGAAGAATCAATGCTCTGAACAATATCTCCTCTCAATGCAACGGCAGTTTCAGGGGCAGAGACATTTTTTTCGCATGAGAACATGAAACTTGAGTAAATTAACAGCAATAATAAAATCGGCAGGATTATTTTAGAGACGTTTTTATTTTTTTTATCTTGTTTTACATGTTGCATGTTAAGTCCTCTGTTATAGATGTTTTACTATATGATTGATATTTAATTTTTAACATTTACTGTATTTTTAAAAATTGTTTTTTAAAAAAATATTTAAAGTATTTCCGGTTATTTTTGTTTGTCTTCTTTGCCGTTTTCAAAATTATCTATTTTTTTCAGGATTTCCCTTGCAAGTTCTTTTATTTTATCCGCTTTTAATATAATTATCCCGTTTTTTTTATTGGCAAGAATTATTAAGTTATCACCAGGTTTTATATTAAATAAATCTCTGGTTTCTTTTGGTATTACTATCTGGCCTCTTTCCCCGACTTTTGCTGTTGAAAAGGTATGCCGTTCATCATCTAATTGAAACATAATTTATTTTCTCCGCAAATCATAAACGAATATTTTTATAAAAATAAAAAAATCATATAAATCATGTAAATCATACTGATTATATTTGCATGATTATAATAATAAGCTCTTAATTGTCAAGAATAAAATATCTTAAAATATCCTAAACAGCAATTAATCATCTTCATCCTATTTTATCCTAAACAGTAAATTAATTACTGTGAATTATTCTGCAATTCTTTTAGTGAAATTTTAAAACATCCTCTTAATTTTTATAATTCAATATACAAATATAAAAACGGATTTAGATAACCAATGATAAAAAATAAAATTATATATTGTATAAGAAAACTATTT
>JAJFVM010000068.1 GCA_021371805.1 bacterium | reverse complement strand
CATAGCAAGAACTGCCACCAAAATAAGTACGAGAATCCCTGTTTTTTTCAATTTTATTCCTCCTGGTTATTATTAATTAAATTAACCTTTTTTAATTATTTTTTTAATAATTTAAATTATAATAAAGACTGAATATTCTCTTTCCTAATCGTTGCATTATAACATAATTGACAATCTAAAAAAATATCATATATTTTTTTACTTAAAGCATGCCGGATGATTTTAAAGCAGTCATAAATTATATCGAACATATTGAATTAGCAGATAAAGCATCATTTTTTAAGCAGAAAATAAGCAAACTCGGAAAATAAGTTAGGCATAAAAAACTTGGAGACTGATTTCTTGCCTAAACCGGTAAAATTTTCATCAATTATTTTAATATTTTCCTTCCGGCAGAAATCCCTGAAGTCTTCAATGGTAAACAAGTGAATATTTGGCGTATCATACCATTCATAAGGAAGAACTTTTGTTTTTGGCATTCTTCCTGAAAATAATATGCCGAGCCTGATTTTTATATATGCAAAATTTGGAAAACTGATAATTACCTTGTCTGAGAGTTCTAAAATCTGCTTTATGGTAATATCAGGTCTTGTCATTATCTGAATAATGTCATGTGCAATAATATAGTCAAAAGATTTTTTCGGATAATCAATCAGATCACTGTTTACATCACCCTGAATAACTGAAAGCCCGCTTGAAATTGCTTCGTAAACCTTATTTTCGTCCATATCAATCCCAAATCCTCTGATTTTATTACTTGATTGAAGGGATTTTATTATTTCGCCATTGCCGCAACCTAAAAAAAGGACTTTGCTGGATTCACCTATCCATTTTTTTATTATTCCAAGTTTTTTCATCAGACTTATACCCCTATGGATTTTAAGAATCCTGCAAATAATCTTTTAAGTCTTTCATCGTCTATCAGGAAAGAATCATGCCCATATGGCGATTCAAAATTTGTATATGTTGTTTCAATTCCATTTATTTTTAAGGCTTTAACTATTTTCATTGACTGCTCTTTTGGATAAAGCCAGTCAGATGTAAAAGACAGTACAAAACATCTGGCTTTTATTTCCTTAAGCGCATCAGCCAGATTTTCAAAGCCATCGGTAATATCAAAATCATCTATGGCTTTTGTAATATATAAATAAGAATTTGCATCAAACCTCTTAATAAAGCTTTCTCCCTGATACTGAAGATAGTTTTCCACTTCAAATTCCTTTGTAAAATCTGCAGTGCCGGTTAAAGATTGCTTCCCATCAATGAACTTTCTTCCAAATTTACGGTGCATGGATTCCTCGCTCAGATAAGTGATATGACCAATCATTCTGGCTATTGACAGCCCCTTATCAGGTTTTTCACTTTCGTAGTAATCTCCGTTATTCCAGTTCGGATCCTCAATAATTGTATATCTTCCGACACTGTTAAATGCAATTGCCTGTGCCGTGTGTGTCGGCGAAGTTGCTATAATCATCGCCCCTTGAGATAAATCAGGGTATGAAACAAGCCATTGCAAAAGCTGCATTCCGCCCATCGAACCCCCAGCGGCACAAAATAATTTCCTGATTCCCAGATGGTCCAGAAGTTTTTTTTGGGGTACCAGCATATCCTTAATTGACAATATCGGAAATGACAATCCGTAATGTTTGCCTGTTGCCGGATTTATTGATGAGGGTCCGGTGGAACCCTTGCATCCGCCGATAACATTGGAACAAATTACAAAATATTTATCGGTGTCAAAAGGCTTGCCGGGACCGATCATTATATCCCACCACCCGGGTTTTCTATCTTCAGGACTGTTGTATCCGGCGGCATGGGCATCCCCTGTAAGTGCATGGAAAATCAGTATTGCATTACTTTTCTCATGATTTAAATCACCATAAGTTTCATAAGCAATAGTTATAGGACCAAGTTTTGAACCGTTTGATAAAACAAGTTCATCGGGAGGATCAGCAAATTTAAAATAACTTGTTTTTACCAATCCTACGCTTCCAGGATCATTTATTTTATCAGATTTATCTTCTTCCATAATCTTTTATTTTATTGAAATTCAAATATTTTATTCAAGAGGGTGGTCCAGCATTAAACAATATATTACCTCCCTTGAATATTATATTAACCGTTAACAATATCTTATTATTTCCGTTGGTTTTACTTAAAATCAAAACTAATTTAACTTAAAAACCTGCCTATTACATCGGGTAAAAAAATATTACAGTTACAGATGCCGAATTTAAATTTTAACTCAGTTTGTCATATAAATTCCAGAAAAGAAAATTTCCCGGCATATGAAAAAAGGATTTTAAGTCCTGCCTGTTATTTTATTCCTGGAAAAGCCATGTTGACAAATATCTTTCACCGCTGTCCGGCAGTACAACTACTATTATTTTGCCTTCATTTTCTTTTCTTTTTCCAATTTCGATTGCTGCCCACAATGCTGCTCCGCTCGAAATACCTATAAGTATTCCTTCTTCTTTTGCAAGTCTTCTTGCAATATTGCCTGCATCTGAACTATCTACAGTTATTATTTCATCAAGGATTTCTTTATTTAATACTCCGGGAACAAAACCTGCACCTATTCCCTGTATTTTATGCAGTCCCGGTTTTCCTCCGGATATAACCGGGGAATCTTTGGGTTCCACCCCGATAATTTTAACACCTGGAATCTTCTTTTTTAATATTTCGCCTACTCCCGTTATTGTCCCGCCTGTGCCTATTCCTGCTACAAAATAATCAACTTTCCCATCGGTATCATTTAACACTTCGACAGCTGTGGTTTTTCTGTGGATCTCAGGGTTTGCCGGATTGTCAAATTGCTGCGGTATGAAGCTGTTTTTGGTTTCTGCAGCAAGTTCTTTTGCTTTCTCAATAGCACCGCTCATGCCTTTCGGGCCTTCAGTTAAAACTAATTCCGCACCAAGTATTTTAAGAAGCTGCCTTCTTTCCATGCTCATTGTTTCAGGCATAGTAAGGATTAATTTATAACCTTTTGCTGCGCAAACAAATGCAAGGGCAATACCTGTGTTACCGCTTGTAGGTTCAATTATTACCGTATCTTTATTTATTTTTCCGCGCTTTTCCGCATCCTCAATCATAGCTATCCCGATTCTGTCCTTAACACTTGAAAGCGGATTGAAAGATTCGATTTTTGCCAGTATTGTCGCCTTTGAACCATTGGCAACTTTATTGATTTTAACCATAGGAGTGTTCCCTATGGTTTCCGTAATATTTTTATATACTTTAGACATTTTGATTCTTCCTCGCATAATAATAAAACTATAATTTAAACTTTTCTTATAAAAAAATGATTCATTTCCCCTTGTAAATAAATTATTTTATATCGTACGTCCATTTATCGTTGCTGACTTCTATTTTTGAGATTCCCTCAATGCCTGCTCAATGTCTGCGATTATATCATCGATATGTTCAAGTCCTATCGATAGTCTTATAAAATCCTGGGTTACCCCTGTTGCCAGTCTTTCATCTTCTGAAAGTTGCTCATGCGTTGTAGTTGCAGGATGTATCGCAAGCGTTTTTGCATCACCTATATTGGCAAGATGTGAAATAAGCTGCAGGGAATTGATAAATTTCTTTCCTGCTTCCAATCCGCCTTTAATCCCAAATCCAAGTATCGCTCCTGCTCCTCCTCTAAGATATTTTTCTACTTTTTTCTTTTCAGGGCTTGAATCAAGACCGGGATAGCTCACCCAGGAAACCAGCGGATTAGACTTAATATATTCTGCAACCTTAAGAGCATTTTCGCTGTGTTTTACTATCCTGAGCGGAAGGGTTTCAAGACCCTGCAGGAATAAGAAAGAGTTAAATGGTGATAACGCAGGCCCCAAATCCCTTAAAAGTACGACTCTTGCCTTTAAAATATAAGCCAGGTTTCCAAGGCCTCTGAAATTTTCTACAAATTTTAAGCCATGATATCCAGGCTCCGGATCCGTAATCAGCGGGAACTTGCCGTTTTCCCAATTAAATTTACCTGAGTCAACTATTACACCGCCTATTGAAGTTCCGTGACCGCCTATAAATTTTGTAGCCGAATAAACAACAATATCCACACCAAAATCTATAGGTCTCAGTATATAAGGTGAAGATGTATTATCAAGAATAAGCGGTATGCCGTTGTCATGGGCTATTTTTGACAATTCTTCCAGATCAGCTATGTCAAGCTTTGGATTTCCGATTGACTCGGCAAATATGGCTTTTGTTTTACTGCTGATTGCTTTTCTGAATCCTTCAAAATCGGAAGACTTTACAAAATTAACTTTTATTCCAAACCTGGCAAGAGTGTTGTGAAAAAGGTTATAGGTTCCTCCGTACAGATTGTCTGCAGAAACAATTTCATCCCCGCTTTGAGCGATATTTAATATTGAAAGAGAGATTGCAGCCTGACCGCTTGCCGTTGCAAGCGCTCCTATCCCTCCGTCAATTAAAGCCATCCTCTTTTCAAAAATATCATTGGTCGGATTCATGATCCTTGCATAAATATTACCGAACTCCCTGAGCCCGAAAAGATTTGCCGCATGATCCGCATCTTTAAACTGGTATGATGCGGTCTGATAAATCGGCACAGCTCTTGCTCCGGTTGTCGGGTCTGGTTCCTGCCCGCCGTGAAGGAAGAGGGATTCTACTTTTAAATTTTCATCTATCTTTGTCATTTTTTTTCTCCTGATGTTTTTGGCTGTTAAGCCTATTATATTAATTTTTAATATTCAGTTCTCTTTTAAAACCTTATTCATACTTCCTGTTTTATAACCTTCAAGATCAAGTGTTATATATAAATAACCCTGATTTTTAAATTCATTTATAATCCGCATCCGAATATCCCTGGCATTGAACTTGTTCATTTCTTCCTCCGGTATTTCAATCCTTGCTATTTTATCATGATGTCTTACTCTTACCTGAGTAAAACCCAAATCTAAAAGAAAATTTTCCAGAAAATCAATTCTTGCAAGAAGCCCTTTGTCTATTTCGGTTCCATATGGAATTCTGCTTGAAAGACAGGCAAGTGACGGACTGTCCCAATTTGGCAGGCCAAGTTTCTTTGACAACCTTCTTATATCATTTTTCGTTAAACAGGATTCTTTTAATGGACTTCTGACTCCGATTTCCGCTGCAGCCCTCATGCCAGGTCTGTAATCTCCGATATCGTCATAATTCTGTCCGTCCAAAACAAAATTCAATCCTTCGTTTAAGGCTATCTTTTTTAAATCTTCAAATAATTCCGTTTTGCAGTAGTAGCATCTATTAAGATCATTTTTTAAATAATCAGGATTTTTCATTTCATTGCTCTCAATTACCAGATGCCTTACTTTTAAGATTTGAGCAATTTCAATTGCCTTTTTTATTTCTCTTTCCGGAAAAGTGGAAGATTTTGCTGTAACCGCCAGTACTTTTTCTTTAAGTACATCATCGGCAGTTTTCAGCAGAAATGAACTGTCAACTCCCCCCGAAAATGCGATCAATACACTGCCCATTGATTTTAGTATCTCTTTCAGTTTATTGAATTTACCTGCAACAATTTCATTTTCTTTTTTAAAATTATCTGTCATATCCAGCTGCCTGACTTCCCTATCTATTCTTATCCTTTTATTATTTATTATATGCTGTAATCCAACAGCTCAGATTTTTTCTCATTTTGAATCTTTACAAAGTCCTCCAATGTAAGAGTGTCTAAAAATTCAGCTATTTTCTCACTCAAGTTTGACCATATGTCATGAGATGCACAGCTCCTTACTTTAACACAGTACTTTTCATCCCGGCTGCACTCAACAAGACTTAAATCTCCTTCAAGAACTTCAACAATCTCTCTTGCCGTTATTTTTGACGGATGTCTTGAAAGAATATAACCGCCGTGAACTCCCCGGGTAGTTTTCAAGAGGCCAGCGGATTTTAAAGGAATTACAATAAGGCTTAAATATTTTTCCGATATCCCTTCATCTCTTGCAACATCCTTCAAAAATGAAAATCCATTTTCAAAATTAGAAGCCAGATTTACCATCATTCTCATTCCATATCTGGATCTTGTTGAAATTCTCATATTTTACCTTTGTTAAAGTATTGATTGATATTAAACTTTCTTTACCTGTTTATTAATTACTATTAAATTACTAGTGTAAGTAGTAATTTATAATAATCCTGTCGTCTTGTCAACTGCTTTTCAAAAATTTTTAAGATTTATTTATTGCGGTATATTGTTGGAAAAATCAAATTAACCGATTGCTTACGTATTGATATGTTTAAAACTCATGAGCCGCTAAATTTTAAAAAAACATAATGGAAAATCTAAAATTCAGGTAATACTTCCCTTATTACACCACCGCCCAAAACAATTTCGCCATCATAAAATACCACAGACTGACCGGGTGTTATTGCCTCCTGTTCGACATCAAAAGCAACAATCAAGCCCTTTTCAGTTTTTAATAATGTGCAATCTGCTTCCTTATGATTATAACGTATTTTGGCCTTTGCTCTTTCGGGTAATTCTTCACAGAATAAATTGAGTTCGTCTGCAATTAACTTTTTATTTTTTAAATATCTGCGTTCACCAACTGTTATTTCAGATTTTTGCCGATCTATTCTAATTACATAAAGCGGATTTGGCGCACTTATTCCAAAACCTTTTCTTTGTCCTATTGTAAAAAAAGCAACACCTTCATGTTTTCCGATAATTTTTCCATTAATATCCAGAATATTTCCCGGTCTGATATCTTCCGCGTTTGCATTTTGCTTAAAAAACTCTCTGTAATGTTTTTTATCAACAAAACAAACTTCCTGGCTTTCCTTTTTCCGGGCAACAGGCAGATCAATTTCTTTTGCTATCTCCCTTACCTGAAATTTATTGTAATCTGCCAGCGGGAAAATTATCCCCGGCAGACTTTCTTTTTTTATAGGATAAAGAAAATAAGTTTGATCCTTGGTTTTATCAACAGATTTTTTTAAAAAATAACTGC
>JAJFVM010000005.1 GCA_021371805.1 bacterium | reverse complement strand
AAGTAATGTTCGAGTTGAATCAATTCCCCTAATATGCAGCCATTCTGATATGCTTCCTTCAAAAAGTCCAGCTATGCTGTCGGATATTGCATTACCAACAACTGCGCCTGTTAATGCTCCAACCGCACCAAAAAGTTCTGCGCCGATAATAGCCGGAATAATCAGTAATAAATTATCAATAAGACCAAAAATAATATCGGGTAACATTTTTTTTAGACTAATTTTTAAAATATAAGCAATGAGTAATGGAACTAATCCCAGACCAAAAATTACAATGCTTACATATCTGCCAAGTCTCATTGAAAAAAATGTTATAATGGCAGTAATAATAGAGAAAAGAATTACTATACTGATTTCCAATATCTTTCTTTTGTTTTTTTTCATAAGATCTCCAATTTTTATTAACTTTTAAATAAAGTAAAATTAATTTTTCTAAATAATTATACCTTATAGGAAAACAAATTTTATAATACAATCCGGATAGAAATCTTTAAGCTATCTTCATGGCAGGTATTTTAATGTATATTGATCTGATAATGACTCTTCGCCACTTCCAGTGCCGCAATCAGGCAGCTGTGATGGTGCAAAACCCGGCAGAAATTTTTTGTTAAAATTATGTACTATCTGTACCGTATTGTCAGTGGATCCGTTATCTATGACTATTATCTCATAATCATCTTTATTAAAATTCTGTTTTTCCAAACTGGATATACAGGCACCTATAAATTTTTCTTCGTTATATGCCGGAACAATAACTGAGATTAAAATTTTATCCATAAATTAAAAATATACAATTATTTCTTAAGTATTCTATTTAACTTGAAACTAAATTAAGCATATTAATATTTAACTTACCTAACGGTAAGTAAGTATTATAATAACATATAATGATAAAAATCAAAACTATGAAAAAATTAAAAAATAAAAGAATTAAGCCGGAACTTATATGTAATTAGAATAAAGCAGCAATTATTTGATCTGCGATTTTGTCCGATTCAATTTTTTTGTTTAAAAACGAATAATCCAGAATTATTCCATCCATCATACTTAAAAACAAAGAAGTAAATAATTGATAGTCTACATTTTGGGGTAGTCTTTTATTTATAAGGGCGTCTTTAATTATAGGCTGGATTATCTCATCAACTTGTTTTCTAAATTGGAAAATACAATTTTGAATTTTAGATTCGGCAGGAAAGAATTTTAACATAAAAGCCCTAATAAGATTCTTTTCTTTTAAACCAAAATCCAAATAATTTTTGACAAATTTATGAAGTTTTTTATCAACAGTTTCTTCGCTTAATGCTTCTGCAATAAGAGATTTCAAATTATTAAAAACTTCAGTAAGCACATTTTCATAAATTTCCGCTTTACTGACAAAATGATAATAAAGTGCTGCCTTTGTAATATTTAATCTTTTAGCAATATCGCTCATCGAAACACCTAAATATGTATATTCCGAAAACAGTCTGCGAGCTACATCAATAATGTTTTTTCTTGTATCTTGTACGATGTTTTTTATCGGTTTTTCTGATATCTCCATAATTTTGCATTTTCCTTTCAATTTACTTACCAACTGGTAAGTAAACAATTATATCAATATGATTATTTGTATGTCAAATATTTGCTTATGCCGCTTTGCATAAGTTTTTTCTAAATTAAAAATATATAGTTATATTGTGAGTATTTTTATTATTTGACTTACCTGTTAATTAATTATATTATTACAATTAACTTACCTATCGGTTAGTGAGTAACATAATGATATGTATTAATAAAAAATAGTAAGGACATAAGAAAGTTGATAAAGGGATTATATCAAAGAGGAGAGCTTTCGATAGTATGATAATAAAAAAGACTAATTTTGGATATTTTATAGATATATAATATATTTATATCTACTAATTATTTAACAAGGTATTTTATTTTGGAGGGAAAAATGTTAACAGCAACAAGGTCTGCACTAATCAAGATGGCAATAAACTATCTTGGGGAAAATCCTTTGGAAAATTTGCCAAAGGTAATAAACATAGCCGAAAAACTTACAGTAAAAAATACCGACAAAGAGTCTGTCAATTATTATAAGAAAATACTAAACGACCCGGAAAATAATTATGGAAATATGATGAGAAGATTTATTGGTTCCATAAACCCTGGCTGCTTAAAAAAAATGATGACGAATTTCATTATAAATTCAGGATTTAACGGCAGGCAGTTAGCCGATAAGAAATCAAAGGAAATTGGGGTAGATGTTCCATGGACGATGTTAATCGACCCAACAAATAGATGCAACTTAAAATGCAAGGGTTGTTGGGCAGCAGAATATGAAAAAACGTCTTCGCTTTCTTTTGAAACCCTGGACAGAATAATAAGAGAAGGTAAAGAGCTGGGAATATATATGTATATGTATTCCGGAGGGGAACCCTTTATAAGGAAAAACGACATTATACAATTATGTAAGATTCATAATGACTGTATGTTTTCTTGTTTCACCAATGGCACACTGATAGATGACAAGTGCGCGGAAGAATTGGCAGAAGTTGGTAACTTTATTCCGGGTATCAGCATAGAAGGATGGGAAAAAGAGACGGATTTAAGAAGGGGAAACGGTACATATGCCAAAGTAATAAAAGCAATGGATTGTCTTAAAAAAGTAAATGTTCCTTTTGGATTTTCCGTATGCTATCACAGTAAAAATTATGACTCGGTTGCATCTGATGATTTTATTGATTTCATGATTGACAAAGGGGCATATTT
>JAJFVM010000054.1 GCA_021371805.1 bacterium | reverse complement strand
TAGGCTAGTCGTAAGTTTATCAGGGTTTATTTTAATTAATTTTTCAAGAAATTTCGGGAAATTTAAATAATACTGGTGGCATTTTTCTCTACTGATTATTTCATCTCCGGCACAATTTCCTTTAAGCATGAATCTTAATATGCCGTTCCAGTGTATTTCCTCCCAGTTGCCGCCTCCTAGTATAAGAATGCCTTTATCTATCTTTTTTTCCAGAGCCATAGTAATAGTAGATATCATGCTGCCCAAACTGATCCCGCATATAGTTATTGTTTTAGGAGAGAGTATATTGTCTATTATATTTATAGATTTTCTTACATCAACAACGCATTGATGAAAAAAGATTAAGGTACCAAGGTCATCATAATAAATGAGCCTTCTGCCGCTGGCTTCGTTATGAGGTCTTCTTTTTAAATGAAAAGGAAGGTTTATAAAAAGGCATGCAATATTTTTATCCAGCATGTTGTACATAAAATTATAATAAGTTTTTAATTTTTCATTTCCAGTTGAAAATCCGTGAAGTAAAATTACAAACGGGATCTCCTTATTATAAAATTTAAACTCGTTCAGGATTAAATTTTTATCTGGTGATGAAAAATTAACATTTTTTTTAAAAAAATCTTCTTTAAGAAACAGCTCGCTGTAGACATTATTATTTATGTCAGATGAACTTACATAGGGGGATTTGAATGTTAGTATATATTTAAGATAATTTTCGTTGGTTTTTTTAATAACCAAACTTTCGGGTTTTATATCATATTCATATTCAGATTTATTATTATCGTAATTATAAAGTTCCATTTATCTCCAGACTCTTTTAAATTATAATCTTAATATATGAATCTTTCACTGGTTTTTGATGACAGTTTTTATTTATAAGTTCTTTAAACTTATCCACTATTTTATTTAAAATTTAAAAATTTTAAATAAAAAAGAATATTTTTTTTATTAAATATGATCATTATGAAAATTGTATTTTTTATTAATTTATTTATCAGGTTTATGCTTTAATTTTTGTACATTAAGATTTTTTAAGTCAATTGGTTACCATTAACTGATTGAATTAGATTGATAATTGATAAAAAAAATAATAATATTAATATATATTAATAATCTAATATTTAATTTTTTAAAATTATAAAAATAAGGAGACTTTAATATGACTATGGTAAAAGAATCTTATCCGATCGTCGGTATGGAATGTGCAAGCTGTGTAAAAAAGATAG
This sequence comes from bacterium, assembly GCA_021371805.1. Lineage (GTDB taxonomy): Bacteria > Actinomycetota > Humimicrobiia > Humimicrobiales > Humimicrobiaceae > JAMDDL01. The sequence goes on along the minus strand of JAJFVM010000054.1, from coordinate 20,440 downwards.
AGACAATACTTCTAAAGACTAAAGGTGTGGTTAATGCAAGTGCGAATCTGGCTTCTGAAAAAGTAATGGTGGAATATGATGAAAATTTAATAGACAAAAAAAGACTTGCGGGAATACTTAAAGGAATAGGATATGAACTAATAGTAGAATAAAGGGGCTGAAATTAAAAATGCCGGAGACTTTAAAATTATCTCTTGAACAAAAAAGGGAATTAATAGAAAAAAAGAAACAGAAAGTACTTTTACGAAAATTAATTATTGGTATTGTGCTGTCTGCTATCATTCTTCTCGGTTCCATGAATTTAATTCCGGGATTTGGTTTTATGGAAACAAAGTACAGGTATTTAATTCTTCTCTTTTTAACCATACCTGTGCAATTTTGGGTAGGACTGCAATTCTATAAGGGTATAACAATAGTATTTAAGTATAGAACTGCTGATATGAATACTCTTGTCGCTGTGGGTACACTTTCCGCATTCATTTATAGTACGGTTGTAACATTTGCTGCTTTGTTTCCGGGATTATTTGCAAAGGCAAGAATCGAACAGACAATTTATTTTGATACTTCCGCAATAATAATTACCCTTATACTTTTAGGCAGGTTTTTTGAAGCAAAAGCAAAGGGGAGAGCATCGGATGCAATAAAGAAACTTCTTAAATTAAAACCTGACAAGGCAGTTGTTTTCAGAGATGGCAGTGAAATTGAAATAAATATTGATGATGTAAAAGTGGGCGATATTGTGATCGTAAAACCAGGAGAAAAAATTCCTGTCGACGGTATAGTTATTGAAGGATATTCAGATATTAATGAATCAATGGTGACAGGAGAATCGCTCCCTGTTGAGAAAAAAGCCGGTGATGAAGTTATCGGTGCCACTATAAATATTACAGGAACTTTTAAATTCAAGACCACCAAAATAGGAAAGGATACTGTCCTGAACCAGATTATACAGCTTGTAGAAGAAGCCCAGGGTTCGAAAGCTCCAATTCAAAAACTGGCGGATACTGTTGCCAGTTTCTTTGTACCTATAGTTATAAGTATAGCACTGATTACTTTTGTTTTATGGATGATATTTGGGACCAATCATTCATTTACTTTTGCAATCATAAGGTTTGTATCGGTATTGGTTATAGCGTGCCCTTGTGCTTTGGGGCTTGCTACTCCGACTGCCATTATTGTCGGAACCGGCAAGGGTGCCGAGAATGGCATATTAATTAAGGATGCCCAAAGCCTTGAAATAGCCCATAAATTAAATACCGTTGTTTTTGATAAAACAGGAACACTCACAAAGGGACAGCCGAAGGTAACAGGTATTTATTTAACCCCCGGGTGCGTGATAAAAGATGAAAGAGATCTTTTATTTTATGCGGCAAGCTCGGAATTAAGATCGGAACATCCTTTAGGCAAGGCTGTTGTTGAAAAAGCCATAGAAGAAGGTATTAATCTGGTTGAACCATCAGAATTCAGAAATATCAGCGGAAAAGGTATTGAAGCCAGGGTAAATGACAGAAGTATTTTAAAAGGCAATATTGCGTTTATGAAAGAAAAAAATATTTTGCTGGAAAATATTGAAACAAGGGCTGATGCTCTGGCAAAACAAGGGAAAACTCCTGTTTTCATATCTGTCGATGACAGTTTGTGCGGGATAATAGCTATTGCAGACACGTTAAAGGACGAGGCCCTAAAAGTCATAGAAGAACTAAAAAAATTAAATCTGGAAGTAATTATGATTACCGGGGACAACAAAAATACGGCATTTGCTATTGCCGGACAGGCCGGTATAGACAAAGTGATTTCAGAGGTTTTTCCGGATAATAAGGCAAATGAGATAAAGAAACTTCAGGCAGATAAAAAAATAGTTGCCATGGTCGGAGACGGGATAAATGATGCTCCTGCACTTGCACAGGCCGATATCGGGATATCATTAGGAACCGGAACCGATATTGCTCTGGAGTCAAGCTCCATAACTTTAATCAGCGGGGATTTGAATGGAGTGCTAAAAGCAATCAAGCTGTCAAAATATACAATAAAAGTAATAAGGCAAAATCTGTTCTGGGCATTTTTCTATAACATTCTGCTTATCCCTTTAGCTGCAGGAGTTTTGTTTCCGGTTTTCGGTATATTGGTTGATCCGATGTATGCGGCGGCGGCTATGGCTTTCAGTAGTGTGTCTGTTATCAGCAATTCTTTAAGGCTTAAACTATACAAATTATAAAAATTTAATTGATATTGTTTTTTAAAGGTATAGTTAAAAGAGGGGAAATGTTTATGGATTATTATTCTCATTAGTTTTAATACGTGGCTGTCATAATTTATATCTGATAATATTTTTTAGGCAAATAATAAATAAATAATTCCGGTAATATGAAAGAAGGCAATAAAATTTCAATTCTTATGATTTACGGAAGCCCCAGAAAAAGAGGTAATACCGATGAATTAATGAACAGGTTTGAAAAAGGGCTTCTTGATAATAAAAATATGGATCAGAATAATTTGCTTATTGACAAGATATTTATTAAAGATCTTAAATTTTCTCCGTGTATTGAATGCAGACACTGCTCTATTGACGGGGAATGTGCTGTTAAAGATGAGATGCAGGGAATCTATCCTAAGTTAATAAATCATGATTTTATTGCAATATCATCTCCAATATTCTTTACATCCGTGTCGGGTTATTTAAAAGCCTTTATAGACAGATGTCAGAGGTTCTGGGCTTTAAAATATGAACTTAAAAAACGAATTATCAAAAAAGAAAGAAAAGGAATTTTTATCAGTGCCGCCGGCTCAGATTCCGTTACAATATTTGACTGTTCGCACAAAGTCATAAGGGCATTATTTGATGTACTTTATATAAAATATGACAGAGATTTTGTATATAATAAAATTGACCTTAAAGGGGATATATTAAAACATCCCGAAGCACTTGATGAAGTTTTCGAATACGCCAGAAATTTAATTATTGAGTAGATATATGCTATTCAAATATAAGCATTATATTGCATTGACTAAATAATTTCCAGAAAACCGTATAATCATAATACAATTTAAATAAATATGTATTGACAAAATAATAAATATGTATTCTAATTATATATAATTTAAATAGAAAAGGTGGTTGGAAGTGGATAGGGTAATAAAAACTATGAGATTTCCTAAATATTTAATGGGTGAGATAGAGTCAATTTCTGCATATAAAAAAATAAATTTTACAGAGTTTATGACAAATGCTGCCCAGGCCTATATAAGAGAAATTAAGTTTTCTGAAGCCATAAACGAAAGTGCCGGCGCATGGAGTGCAAGCAGCCATCCTGAATTAGAAAAGGGCACTGAAGATTATATCAGAAAAATGAGGAAAGGCAGATAATTTTAATGGCTTTATTTGATACTGATATACTCATAGATCATCTTTTAAATAAATCGGGTGCAACAGAAGCGTTGCTGAAATTTAAAAATTCTCAGAATTATTGCAGTGTTATAACTATCGGTGAGATACTATTTGGAATGAAAGAAAATGAAAAAAATAAAACCTATGAATTAATAAATAACCTGAAAGAAATAAATGTAGATAAATCAATCGTTATTTCTGCTTGTGAGATAAAAAAGTTTGCCAAAGAATTTAATTTGGAACTTTATGACTGCATTATAGCTGCAACTGCTCTGGAATATGATTTAATCCTTGTAACACGTAATGCAAAACATTATCCTGATAAAAGGCTTAAAATTTTTATACCGTAATATTAATGCTATTGCTAATTTTTGGTTTCCATATTTTTCTCATTACCCTTAATCCATAATTCTTAATTATTTTGTTATAATTAATTGAGTAATATAAATTAAAATGTAATTGAAAATTGCAGTGTGACTGCAATGGTGATAATTTAAACTGTTTTGTGCATAAAAAATATAAATGAAGAAATAGCAAGAGATGAATATACTTTCGATTGAAAATGTGACAAAGAGCTTTAGTGAGAAGGTTCTGCTGGAAAAGATATCTCTGGGAATAGAAGATGATGACCGTATTGGTGTGGTTGGCGTCAATGGAATGGGAAAGTCTACATTTTTAAAAATGATCAGCGGGCATATGGAGCCTGACTCAGGAAGTATCATACGTGGGAACAACCTAACGATCCAATGTCTTTTACAAGACCTTGAATTCAATGAAAACATGACTGTCATCGAGCATATTTTACACGGCGAACAACAACTGATGAAAACAATCCGAGCATATGAGGTTGCAGTAAATAAGCTTGAGAAAGCTCCTGATGATGAAGAACTTCAGAAAAAACTGACCGAGTATTCTATGAAAATGGATGTTATGGATGCGTGGGATACGGAAATTCATGCAAAAAGTATTTTAAGCAAACTTGGAATATTTGATACAGGTTTAAAGATCAGGGAGCTGTCAGGCGGTCAGAGGAAAAGAATTGCTTTAGCGGAGGCGCTTATCCAGCCTGCGGACCTCTTGATTTTAGATGAGCCTACCAATCATATCGATTATGAAACGATCAAATGGCTGGAGGATTATTTAAGCCAGCGAAAGGGGGCGCTTCTTTTAGTAACACACGATCGTTACTTTCTTAACAGAGTTGTAAATCGAATAATTGAAATAGATAAAGGAAAGCTGTATTCATATAACGGCAACTTTGAATATTTTCTGGAAAAGAAAGCATTGCGTGAAGAGACGCAAATAAAAATGGAAGAAAAACGCAGACGTCTTTATTTAAATGAACTGGCCTGGATACGCCGGGGCGCCAAAGCAAGAACAACAAAACAAAAAGCAAGGATTGCACGTTTTGAAGAGATAAAATTGACGGGACCGGAAACAACAAAAGACCAGCTGGACCTTCCGGTTGCTTATACACGCCTCGGAAAAAAAGTAATAGAGTTTAATAATGTGTCTAAATCATTTGACGGACTTACGGTGATAAAAAACTTCAGCACTATTATAAATCCTGATGACCGGATAGGTATTGTCGGTCCCAACGGTTCAGGCAAGACGACCTTGCTAAATCTTATCGCCGGATTGATTGCTCCCGATAAAGGCGACATAGATATTGGTGAAACTGTTAAGATTGCTTATTATCGCCAGAATAATGAAAATATGGACTATTCAATCCGAATGATTGATTACATAAGGCAAACAGCGGAATATGTAAAGACAAGCAATGGGCATACAATGACTGCAAGCCAGATGCTTGAACGATTTCTTTTTGACGGCAGCCAGCAGCATAGTTTTATTAAAAATCTTTCGGGAGGTGAAAAAAGAAGACTTTTATTAGCCAAGGTTTTAATTGAAAAACCGAACGTACTTCTTCTTGATGAACCGACAAATGATCTGGATATCCAGACACTTGAAGTGTTGGAAGAATACCTGGAGTATTTCCAGGGTGCTGTTCTTGTAGTATCTCATGACAGGTATTTTCTGAATAAAACTACTGACCGTCTGATAGCATTAAAAAGTGGCGGCAGGATTGGATTTTACAATGACATCGATACTTACGGATGCAGTTTGAAAGCTGATGGACCAAAGACAAAACAACAAATTGGAGCAGCGAGCCAGTCTGCTCAAGTCAGTCAAAAAATAAAATTTACCTTTGCTGAAAAAAGAGAGTTCGTCCAAATCGATAAAGTTATTGAGGAATTAGAAGCCAGGCTGGAAAGAATTTCTAAAGATATGAGCGAAAGCTGGTCGGATTTTGTCAAACTGCAGGAACTTGTTACGCAGCAAAAGAAACTTCAGGCTGAGCTGGAAGAAAAAATGGAACGTTGGGTTTATCTGCATGAACTGGCTGAGAAAATGGAACATTGCTAACATAAAGAAATTGTAAATGCGCCCAAATTTTCAAAAAATGTTTCCGAAAGGAAGATATAGTTGCAAGGTGGGGCGGTGATAAATTTATTATAATTTAATAAAATAAGGATTTTCAATTCAGGATTACAAGGCTTATTATTTTTAATACCGGTTAATGAATATTTTGCTTTTTTGATATAATTTTTATAACTGATTGCAAAAAAATCAAATAAAAATGATAATATACTCTTTATTATTTCTATTTTAATTAACATTTTGGAGGATAATTTGAACATAAACCCGGTAGCATTTAATCTTTTTGGAAAAATTGAAATAAGGTGGTACGGAATCCTGATTGCGATAGGACTCCTGGTTGCAATTGCTTTATCTTATTACATTGCCAAATACAGAAAATTAAAGGCTGATGAAATAATTAATTTTGCGCCATTTGCAATAATCGGTGGTATTATCGGAGCCAGACTGCTGCATGTTCTGGTTAATATATCATTTTATTCACAACATCCTTCCTATATTTTTGCCTACAGGCAAGGCGGGCTTGCAATTCAGGGTGCAGCCATTGGCGGTATAATTGCTTTAATAATTTTTGCAAGAATAAGGAAAGTAAACTTCTGGGCTTTTGCCGACTCAATAGTTCCAGGTCTGGCTATTGCTCAGGCAATTGGAAGATGGGGCAATTATTTTAATCAGGAAGCATTCGGACGTCCTACCAGTTCAAAGATTGGAATTTATATTGCACCTGAGAATAGGCCGGCTGACTATATGAGTTCAGAGTACTTTCATCCGACTTTTTTATATGAGTCTATCGCCAATTTTATTTTGTTCGGAATCCTGATTTTTATGCACTACTTGTTTAAAAAACGTACAAACAAATATCCTGATGGTCTGATTTTTAATACATATCTTATAACTTATTCTTTGTACAGGATATTTATCGAATATTACAGGATTGACAGTTCGTATGTTGGCACAATAAAGGTGGTCTATCTGATCAGCGGATTTACAATTATTGTTGCCCTTATTATTGCAAATGTTTTGATAAACAAGTTTAATGCAAAGAAAAAAGAACAAGCGGCTGCTGAAGAAGAAAAGTGGGAAAAATAACTATATTTGATAGCTTGAATATTTATTTTATATGATTGCAGCTAACCGGGATTTGTTTCTCAGGGAATTGTCAGAAAAACCTATGGTTGTATTTTTTCAGCATTATTATATTTTCCTGATACTGTATTTGCATCCGCAGTAGTTCTGTCTGTAAAATGCATGTTCCCTGCTGATTTCAATAGTTTTTTTAAATCCGTCCTTTTTCTTAAAATTAGATTCAAAGTAGGATACTGCATAATATTTTTCCAGATTCTTTCCGATTTCATTGATAACATTAAAATTTTTATGCGGGCTTATACTCATTGTTGAAGCAAAATAGTCAAAATTATGGGATTTTGCCATAGATGCGGTTTCCCGAAGTCTGAACTCGAAGCATCTTTCGCACCTTTTTCCGCCTTCAGGCTCTTTTTCGAATCCTTTTACATAGTTCTCCCAGGAGTTATAATCATATTCACCAGTTAATAAATGGATACTAAATTCTTTTGTATATTTTCTTATGTCCTCCAGCCTTTTCAAGTATTCGCTTTCAGGATAAATGTTAGGATTGTAATAAAATATGGTGATATCATAATATTCAGAAAGCAGCACATAAGGATATCCTAAACAGGTTGCACAACAGGTGTGTAATAGAATTTTCATATATTTTCCAACTTTTGAATTGGCACTTTACATTAAGTCTTAATTTAACATATAAATTACATTTTCTCATTCAATAGCTTGTTTTTTAGAATTTTTAATATCCGGTTATAAGAATTCTGAATGCTGTCAATAAAATATATATTGTCTTATTTGAATATTTTTAATATATTAACAGGGTAAAAAATTTAAAGAATTTCAAAATCCTGTTTAAGTTTTTTAAAAATAATTATTAATAATTTATTGAATGAATAAGATAAAATGGTTTTAAACTTTTTAAGGGTAGATAAAGTAAAAAATATTGACGAAGCTTCCGAGATATATAAAGGTCATTTTGAAATTCCCGAGCATATAACCAAGTCGGTGGAAAATATTGTAAGGGATATTAAACAAAACGGTGAGGAAGCTGCTGTTAAATATACAAATTATTTTGATAAGATGTCGTTTAAAAATCTGGATGATGCAAAACTTTCCCGGGAAGAGATAACTAAAGGATACGAAACTATCAGTATAAAAAACCCTGAGCTTGTAAAAGCTATTGAAAAAAGTTATGCAAATATAAAGCTGTTTCATGAAGAACAAATGACCCATGAGCCAAAAAGCTGGTTCATAGAGCCGGAATCCGGCAGAAAATTAGGGCAGATATCTTCGGTGCTGGAAAGGGTCTGTGTGTATATACCCGGCGGGAGATATGTTTATCCGTCTTCGGTACTGATGACGGTTATTCCGGCTCAGGTTGCCGGAGTAAAAGAAATTGTGGTTTGCACTCCTCCGCTTAAGGATGGAAGTCTGAATAATTTACTTTTATATCTGTTTAAATTTTTAAGCATTAATGAAGTATATAAAATAGGGGGTGCGCAGGCGATAGCTCTGATGGCTTTCGGGAGTAAAAACGTAAGAAAAGTTTCAAAGATTGTAGGTCCCGGCAATATATACGTTACAGCAGCAAAAAAGACAGTTTATGGCTCAGTCGGAATTGACAGCCTGGCTGGCCCAAGTGAGATTGCGATAATTGCAGATAAATCTTCAAATCCGTTTTACATTGCGGCAGATCTGCTGTCGCAGGCTGAACATGATCCTGATGCCAAAAGTATTTTGCTTACGGATAATATCGATATTGCAAATGAGACGATAATAAGATTATATGAAGAGATTGAGTTTTTAAAAAGTGAGTATGGTACACGGATAAATACCGAAGTAATCCTTGAGTCATTGAAAAATAACTGTAAGATAATATATAGTGAAAGTATTAATTTAATAATTGAAATATCCAATGAAATTGCACCAGAACATCTGGAAATTATGACAGAGAATCCGATGGAAACTCTCAAGCACATAAAAAACGGAGGATCAATTTTTCTTGGCAGTTACACGCCTGTTGCTGTCGGGGATTATATAGGCGGTACAAATCATGTTATCCCAACCAATGGAACGGCAGTATTTTCTTCACCTCTTGGCGTTTATGATTTTTTCAAGAAAAGCGGTGTAACTTATTATAATTTTGAAGCGCTTAGCAGAGAAAGAAAATTTATTGAAGATATTGCCGATACCGAAAATCTCCTGGCTCATAAGAATTCCGTGAAAGTAAGATTTAAAGTTTGAACTTAAGAAAAGGAATTTAACCAGGCAGGAATTTTTTTCAGTGAAAAATGTTTTTCTTTTTACGTAAAAATAATAAAAATTTTAGATAAAGCATTAAAATTATGACAAATATAAAAATAAAACCTTGGATTTCAAGTTTACCTGAATACATACCCGGTGGAACTATTGAAGAAATAAAGGAAAAATATAACTTAAAAGAAGTATATAAACTGGCATCCAATGAAAATATATATGGTCCATCGCCGAAAATAATTGAATATTTTAAAAACGGGTTTTCTGATATTAAATACTATCCTGACAGTTACTGCAGACAACTAAGGAAAAAATTAAGCCGGAAACTGGGAGTAAGCGGGGATTCAATAATTTTTGGAAATGGTACGGACCAGATAATCGAGATGGTCTGTGATGCAATATTATGTAAAAACAGCAACGTTATAGTTCCTGACCCAACTTTTTTAACTTATGAAAAATCTGCTTTAAAAAATGAAGCGGAGGTTATAAAAGTTCCGCTTAAGAATTTCAGGCAGGATATTAAATCAATAATAAAGAGCATAAATAAAGATACGGCAGTTATTTTTTTAACCAGTCCGCACAATCCGACAGGGACGATAATTACAAAAGAAGAAATTGAATGTGCTCTGGAGAATATCAGAAAAGATATTCTTGTGGTGCTGGATGAAGCATATATAGAGTTTGTGCCTGAAAAATACAAAGTTGACTCGCTTAAATATCTAAAACAATATGATAATTTACTTATCATGAGGACATTTTCTAAAATTTACGGGATAGCAGGGCTTAGAATCGGCTATGGTATAGGCAGCAGTGAAGTAATTTCAAATATCACAAAACTTATGCAGCCATTTGTCGTTAATTCAATAGCTCAAGTTGCGGCAATATTATCCCTGGAAGATGATGATAATATCAGCAGGAATGTTGACACAATAATTAAAGAAAGGGAAATATTTTCCAGAAGACTTAAGCAAGAGGGCATTCAGTTTGTAGAATCATATTCAAATTTTATTTTAATAAAGGCTGGCGGCAGAAGTACCAAAATAATTGAAGAATTGATGAAGAAAGGCTTCATGGTCAGGGGAGGTGAGTTTTTAGGTTTTCCAGGATACATAAGAGTTTCGATATCGCTGCCAGAGATAAATAAAATGTTTACTGAATTATTTATTAATTTATATAGAGAGTATAACTCCTGAATTATAAACTAATAAAAAATTTAGAAGACATGGTAATCAGCACAAAAATATCAATATGTAACATCTGATAATAAGATTAGAAAGAGGAATAAAAATGGAAACTGTTCTGACTGGTAAGAATTACGAGGTTAAATTTGGACAAGGTCTTCCTACCGTGTTTATTGCGGAAAGAATCAATCCGACAGGGAGAAAATCTCTGGCAGAAGAGCTTAAACAAGGAAAATTAGATATAGTTGAGAAGGATGCAATAGAACAAACTAAAGCCGGTGCTCATATCATAGACGTAAATGTAGGAGCTGTTGGTGTTGATGAAGTAGATTTACTTCCGAAAGCCGTAAAAAAAGTTATGGAAGTAACTGACAGGCCGATATGTATAGATTCGGCAAATCATAAAGCTCTTGAAGCAGCTTTAAACGTCTGTTCTTCTTATAAAGTATTGATTAACTCCGTAAATGGTGAAGAAGCATCAATGGACTATGTGCTGCCCCTGGTTAAAGAAAGTGGTGCCGCAGTTATTTGTCTTACAATGGATAACAGAGGCATTTCAAACGACCCTCTTGTAAGGTTTGAAATTGCAAAAAAAATAGTTGCAAGAGCTGAATCAATCGGAATTAAAAGAGAAAATCTGGTATTTGACCCTCTGGTAATGGGTGCTGCTACTGATCAGAACGCGGGAAAAATATGTCTTGATTCGATGAAAATGATTGTCAAGGAATTCGGAGTTTCAACTACAGGCGGTTTTTCAAATATCAGTTTCGGAATGCCAGACAGGGAATTTCTAAATGTAACGTTTATTGTAATGGCTATAATGGCAGGTCTTTGTGCACCTATTACGGATGTCATGATGAAAAGTCTTGCACCAACTGTTAAAGCTGCCGATTTCCTTGCCGGAAGAGATCCTTACGGGATGAATTATATTTCAATGTACAGAAAATAATGTTCTAAAACTATTTTTGGATTTTATTTCGCCAGAAATACTATATGCGTAAGCTTGTAGATAGAGGCGTCCCGCTGAAAGCGGGCAGGCAAAGACTGAAGTAAGTAAATCCTATAGGCCTAAGCCCATAGAAATTTAGTTAGTTCTTTATAATTGGTAACTTAAATAAATATCTTAAAAAATTCATGGCGTATTCAGGAAAAGCGTCATGAATTTTTTATTTCTGCTTCTTTTTAGATTTTCGTTTTCTTTGTCTTTTAAATAATTAGAAAAAAATAATAAATACTATTATAATTAATAACCGTTTATTAACAATTTAATTTTTTGGAGGAATTAAATGGCTAAGGTAGTATTAAAAGACTTGGTAAAGAAGTTTGACGAAGTGGTTGCCGTTAATAAGATGAACACGGTAATAGAGGATGAGGAATTTATTGTCCTTGTCGGTCCTTCCGGATGCGGCAAGACGACAACGCTCCGCATGATTGCGGGCCTTGAGGAAATTACTGCGGGTGAGATTTACATTGGGGACAGGAAAGTCAACGATGTTCCTCCAAAAGACAGAGACATCGCAATGGTTTTCCAGAACTATGCTCTTTATCCTCACATGGATGTTTATAACAATATGGCTTTTGGTCTTAAGCTGAGAAAAACCCCTAAACTTGAGATAGAGGCAAGAGTGAATGAAGCAGCGAAGATCCTTGGAATTGAAGGGCTTCTTAAAAGAAAACCAAAACAGCTTTCAGGAGGTCAGAGACAAAGAGTTGCCCTTGGAAGGGCAATAGTTAGAAACCCTAGAGTATTTCTAATGGATGAACCTCTTTCAAACCTTGATGCCAAATTAAGGGTGCAGATGAGAACCGAAATTGCAAAGCTTCATAAAAGGCTTAATGCAACCATTGTTTATGTTACCCACGATCAAACCGAGGCAATGACAATGGCTGACAGAATGATAATAATGAAAGATGGAGTTGTTCAGCAGATGGGAAAACCTCAGGATGTTTATGATAATCCGGATAACATATTTGTTGCAGGTTTTATTGGAAGTCCCGCCATGAATTTCCTGGATGTAACCGTAACGGACAAATATACATTAAAGCATAAGACATTTGAAATCGATACTCCTGAAAAAGTTAAAAAGGTAATAAGGGATAATAATCTTATCGGCAAAGAGGTTGTGTTTGGGATAAGACCCGAGGATCTTGAAGACAGTGCTTTTGTTCAAAATCCAAACCCTTTAAATACAATAAAAGCAAATGTTGAAGTAACAGAACCCATGGGTTCCGAAATTTATGCATATCTGGACATTGACGGAGTACTTATGACAGCCAGGGTAAATCCCAGAAGCCAGGCTAAATTCGGAGAATCCCTGTCTCTTTATGTCAATCTTGAAACAATTCATTTATTCAATAAAGAAACAGAGAAGGCATATGTTTAAAATTTCAAATTAAGCTAAACTTGTCTTATATTTAATATAGTCAAACACTATAAAGTTCTAAAACCAGTTTATCTTATATAAAATTTATTAATTTTTAAAAATATAAAGCACAATAATTTAGTTTTATTGTGCTTTATATTTATTTTATATAAAATTTGAACATGGAAAAAATCTATGATGTAATCATTTCAGGCGCCGGGCCTTCCGGTAGTCTTCTTGGATATCTTTTATCAACTAAAAACATTAGTACTTTAATTCTGGAAAAAGAGCAATTTCCAAGATATAAAGTATGCGCCGGAGGTATCCAATGGAAAACCCTACAGATGTTTCCATATGATATCAAGGAAGTTATCGAAAAAGAAATATATGGAATTTATTTTTCAAGAAAATTAAAGGATATATTTTATAAAAAATATTCTGAACCTTTGATATATACTGTTAACAGAATAGAGCTGGATGATTTTATGGCAAAGAAGGCAATCAGTTCAGGATGTGCCATAAATTTTAATGAAGAAGTCAAAAATTTTGAAATAAACGGGAGCAAGGTAAAGATTTACACTAAAGATAATACTTATTTTTCTAAAATTTTAATTGGTGCAGATGGTGTCAGTAGTATTATTTTCAGAAAGTTAAATAAAAGTAAAAAGATGCAAAAAATTATAGGATATGAAACAGAAATACCTGCCGCAGATTTAAATTTTAATTCTTTTTTTGATAATTTTGATAAAAATTTAATGATTGATCTTGGAGGGGTCAGAAAAGGATATACCTGGATTTTCCCAAAAAAGAATTATCTGTCTGTCGGAGATGGCGGTCCTGTGTCAGATACTTTAGAAATTAAAAAATACTTATTATGGTTTTTAAAAAATTATCAATCTGCACTAAATAAACAAAATATTTTTAAAAATGGATTAACTTCAGATAAAAACATAGATAATGATAATCAAAGCGGCATTTCAAAAAAACTGTATTTCATGCAGGGATTTGAAGCAAAATATGAAATAAAAGCTCACTTGATACCTGTAAGAACCGACAATACATTTTTATGTGATAACAGGATTCTTACCGTAGGTGATGCAGCAGGATTAGGTGATGGTTTTACCGGCGAAGGATTATATAACGCCATATTAAGTTCAAACATTGCCGGTGAAAGTATTATTGACGCATTAAGATATTCAAACTTTGAATTTCATGATTATTTTGAAAAAGTAAATAATGAAATTTATAAAAATATCAGAAATTCGCTCATTATTTCAAAAATATTTTTTTCATCACCGCTTTTTTATTATAAACTTATAAAGAACAGTGATAATCTCTTTAATTCCTGTGCTAAGATTTTAAGAGGGGAAAAAACTTATAATGATGTTGTAAATAAACTAAAATTAATTAAAATTTGATTTAAGCATTTTTTGGAAAGATTCTGGAAGGGGATTTTATGACGGAAAACAAAAAACCGGTGGTAATTGTTCAGATATCGGATATTCATGTTGGAGAAGTCCATTTTGTACCAAGCCTTCTCACAAGGGCTATCGATGAGATAAATGAATTGAACCCTGATATTGTAATTTTAACAGGAGATTTAACGGCGAATGGTTTCAGGAGAGAATATGATACCGTAAAAAATTATCTTTCGCCAATTAAATGCAAGAATCTTATAGTACAGCCCGGAAATCATGATTCTAGGAATGTCGGTTATATACATTTTGAAGATATTTACGGAGAAAGATATAGATCATTTGATTATAACAAAATAAAAATTGTAGCGGCAGATTCAAGTGAACCGGATCTGGACAACGGACAGATTGGCAGGGAGTATTACAAATGGATTAAAAATGAATTTTTAAATACACCTGATGACGGAACTTTTAAGATATTTGCCATGCATCATCATCTGCTGCCCGTACCTAATACAGGAAGAGAAAGAAATATTGTTAATGATGCGGGAGATGTTCTTGAAGTTCTGGTTGATTCAAAGGTAGACCTTGTTCTTTGCGGACATAAGCATGTTCCATATATCTGGAGGATAGAAGATCTTTTAATGATTACGACAGGAACTGTTTCATGCTTGAGATTAAGGGGTAAAATCGAACCGAATTACAATATCATGTATATCTATGATGACAGAATTGATATTTTCAGAAGATTTCCCTTTGATAAGGTTGAAAAAATAGAAGGCATTAAAAGAAATACCGTAAAGGAAAAATTAAATGCTAGATTTACTAAAGAATCAAGGTAATGGTTTTAAAAGGCTTGCAGCTGTTATAGACGGGGAACATTATCCGCAGATAACATCAGATGCTATAAACATATTAAAAAATAATTTTAAAGGTAAATTCTGCGGTATTATTTTTTTGGGAGGAACTGAAAAAATTACTTCTGGTGATTTCAATGGTTTTTTTGATGACGAAGTCTTTCCAATAAAAGATTTCACCAGGGACTTTCCTTCTGCGCTGGATTTTTTTAAACCTGATATCGTTTATGATTTAAGTGATGAGCCTGTAGTAAATCATCAGGTAAGAATGAAAATTGCTTCTTACTGCTTTTATAAAAAAGCAAGCTACATGGGGCCGGATTTTTTATTCAGATACGAAGGCAGCAAATATCATGTTAAAAATCCTTCAATTTCAATAATAGGCACCGGCAAAAGAATAGGAAAAACGGCAGTCAGCTCATATATAGCCAACTTATATAAAAATTGCGGGCTCGAGGTCCTGGTTGTGGCAATGGGCAGAGGTGGTCCGAGAGAACCTCAATTATTGAAAGGCGAAGAGATTAATATTACTCCGGAATATCTGTTATCGCTCAGTAAAAAGGGATTCCATGCTTCTTCCGATTATATTGAAGATGCACTGACGAGCAGAATATCGACCATTGGATGCAGAAGATGCGGCGGCGGTTTCGGAGGCAGGGTATTTTTATCCAATGTTATTGAAGGCACCAAGCTTGCAGATTCTTTAAAGCCTGATTTAATAATTCTGGAGGGCAGCGGAGCATCAATTCCCGATGCCCAGACTGATATAAACATATGCATTATCGGAGCCAACCAGAATTGGGACGATATAGTTGGATATCTTGGCATATACAGGATATTGATTTCAGATATTATTATATTAACAAATTGTGAGGAACCGATTGCAGATGCCGAAAAGATTGAAGATCTGGAAAATAATATAAAATTATTTAATTCTTCAGCAAAAGTATATAAATCAATATTCAGGCCTGTTCCTCTTGGCAGTCTGGAAAGTAAAAAAGTTATAATTGCAATGACAGCAAAAAATATAATAGAAAACAAAATAAAAAATTATATTGAGAAAAACTATCATTGCCTGGTTACCGGCATAACTTTTAATTTGTCAAACCGTCCGCTTCTTAAAAAAGATCTTGAGTCCTTTAAGGACTTTGATGTTATTCTTACGGAATTAAAGGCAGCGTCGGTTGACGTGGTTACCGATTTTGCGATCGGGTCCGGGAAAGAAATAATATATATGAATAACAAGTTAATGATAATTAATAATGACGAGAGCTTTATTGAGAATTTGAAAAATATATATGATAAGATTAAATTAAATAAAAATTAATTAAGGAAAATACATGCCCGAGAAAAATCAGGAATTTAAAATGATAGTTATATCTGACAGAAAAAACGGGGGCCTGCCTTTCTCAAAGGGAATATTGGCTAATTCAATAGCAATAACGGGTCTTGATATAATTATGTCCCATAAAATTGCTCTGGGTATACAGGAGTATCTTTTTGAAAATAAAGTCACTTCCATTTCGCTTGAAGAATTGAGAACCCTCGTATTCAGATTTATTAAGGATGAAGTAAGTCTTGAATATGCTGAAAAGTATTTATTATGGCAATCCGTAGGGAAATTAAAAAAACCTATAATAATGCTGATCGGAGGATCCACCGGTGCGGGCAAATCAACAGTTGCAACCACGATTTCGAACATGCTCAATATTTCAAGAGTTGTTTCCACCGATGCCATAAGGGAGATTATGAGAACCTCAATTTCCGACAAGCTCATAAGACCGCTTCAGGGGTCTTCTTATAATGCTTACAAATATCTATCTCTTCCTCCTACAGGAGTGGATCCTATAATACTTGGCTTCAGAGAGCAGGTTATGGCGGTTAATGTAGGAATTGAAGCAATAATCAAGAGAAGCGTTGAAGAAAAAATTGATACAATTGTTGAAGGAGCCCATATTGTTCCGGGATTTTTTAATATCAAAGAATTTTATGAAAAAGCACTCATAGAAAATTTTGTTATTATTGTCAATGACGAGAATATACACAGGGAGCATTTTATCAGAAGGACTTATGAAACTCAGGGATCCAGGCCAATGAAAAAATATTTGAGATATTTAAAAAATATCAGGCTCATTCAGAGCTATATTAAAGAACTGGCTGAGAAAAATAAGGTAAAAATAATAGACAATAATAACCTGGATCATACCATAAATGAAGTTATGGATTTAATGTTCCAAAGAGTAAAAAAGGAATTTTCTATTCATAAACAATAACAGTATCAGACCGCCTGAATTTCTTATTTCAAATAATTCTTCAGTTAATGGTAAACTCCCGTGAATTTTCCTTTTTACCGTTTAAATAAACATTCACCAGATAATCGCCACTGTCATATTTTCCGTTTTTATTGATTAAAGAAAGTTTTAAATAACCTGAACCATCATTTATATTTTTAATAACATTATCCTGTATAAGCAATAATTTACTATCGGTTTTTTTATACCATAATATTTTAATATTCTCATCTTTTTTAATCTTGCTTAATTTTATTATAATGAAAATTTCTTTAAATCTATCATTAAATAATTTTATGTCTTCCGTAGTATTTGAAATATCCTGTGTCAACTGGACGCTCTTGATTTCAGACGGCTGATTATAAAAATAAAAAAATATGACTGTAAATATCAATGCGAGAACAATCAGTATAACTATGGTTTTTATATTCATTTTTATAAAAAACCTTATTTGTTGCTGCCTTATTTTTATGAAATATTATTTTTAAATATATTGTTTTTTTAGCTGAAAATAAGATTATTTTAAAATGATTTATAAAGCAAGCAAATAAAAAGTAAAAAATTTATGTTGTTGTGTTTATTTTTTTTATTTTTAGTTTGACTAAACTTACTTAATAATATATATTTTTAAAATATTTTAAGGAGGAATTATATTAATTATGCCTATCTATAGTTATAAATGCGATAATTGCGGAAAAATTTTTGAAAAATTTGAAAAATCAGGCAGCCATGATAAAGTCTTCTGCACTGACTGCAACAGTGAAGCTTTAAGAATATTTTCTCCTGTCGGGATTGTTTTTAAGGGGAAAGGTTTTTATTCGACAGATTACGGTTCAAAAAATTCCAAAATAGCCTCAGAAAGCACATCGGAAAAATCATCTGATAAAGAAATCGGCAAAGAAACAAAAAAAGAAGAAACTGCCAAAAAAGAAAGTAAGCCCGAAGTTAAAAAATCTGAAAATCCGAGCCCTATTTAATCTCCTGATTATGTATTTATTTTAAAAATAAAGATATAATTAAAAAAATGACAGGTTTAATGGTTTTTTCACTTATTTTAGTAATTCTTCATGTTTTTAGCCTCAGGGCTATAATCAAGGCAAACACTGAAGAAGCAATTGCTGAAAACGTTAAAAAAATTGAAGATATCTCGTTTTCAGATGGAATATCCGAAGGTTTTTCTTTTAGTTTATTGTTTCCGGTGCTCATAGTTATTGTTTTAAGTTTTGTTGAAATAGGATATTTTGCTTTTACGGTATTTATTTTAAGAGATTATGTCCTTATTACGGTAGCTTCGATCTTAATAGGCTATAATTTATATGCATTAATTAAATTTTTTCCCAAGCTAAGATTGTTTTTTAAAAGCCCGGCTGAATATTTTAAAGAAAAAGCAGATTCTTTCGATAATGTTTTAAGTTATGTTATGGCTGTTCTTGAAATAATTTTTTGTGTTTATGTAATTGTAAAAATTTTTATAGGATACAATTTTTTTTGAAAAGTGGCAAATCAAATTACTGAAACAACCAAAATATTACTCAGATATTATTCTTTGGACAGCACTCATATAATGATTGTTTATTGGCAACTTTCAAATTAATTTCATGGACTTCCCAATTCCCATAGGTACTAAAATCTATAACGTAAGTGAATTAAATTTCGAAATTAAAAGCGAAATTGAAAATACCTATTCTAATATATGGATAGAGGGTGAAATATCAAACTTTGCATATCCCAATAAAAAACATATGTATTTTTCACTTGTGGATGAGCATTCTATGATCAAAGTAGCTATGTTCGAAAATAATTGCAGAAATCTGATTTTTAATGTGGAGGACGGACTGCATGTATATGTCAATGGCTATGTAAGTATTTATGATAAAAGAAGCGAATATCAGATTATCGCATATAATATAATTCCTGTTAAAAAGGGCAGTTTAATGCTTGCATTTGAGCAGCTCAAGGAAAAATTACAGGTTTTAGGATTTTTTAATGAAGAAAATAAAAAACCTATTCCGCAATTACCCTTAAAAATCGGTGTAATAACTTCAAAAAGCGGAGCAGTTATCAGGGACATAGTTAAGATATTAAATAAAAGATATGAAAACTATCACCTGATTCTCAGAAATACCACCGTACAGGGCAGTGATGCATCAAAGGGAATTTGTGCGGCTATAGACGATTTTGAAGAATATTGCGTGGATGTAATAATAATAGCCAGGGGTGGAGGTTCGTTTGAAGATCTGGCGCCATTTAATGATGAGGAACTTGCCAGAAAAATTTTTAATTGCAGTATCCCCATAATTTCGGGGGTAGGTCATCAGACTGATTTTACGATCTGTGATTTTGTTGCAGATAAAAGAGCAGCTACACCTACCCATGCAGCAGAACTTGCAATTGTAAATAAAAAAGAAGAAACACTTAAAATAAATAAAAGTATTGAAAAACTTTTCACCCTGATTACGCAAAAACTGTCATCATATAAAAAGGAGTTAAAAGTATTAAGGGATAAGAAAGTCTTCAAACAACCCAAAACCATATTGAATTCTTTATGGCAGGAATATGATGACATAAACGCAGATTTAAAAAATAATTACGGAAGCATAATAAAATTAAACGAAAACAAGTTCAGAATAGTGGAAACCAAAGTTAATCTAAGAAGTATCAGTGCCAGAATCATAAGCTTCAGGATAAATTTGCAAAATAAGTCCGTTTTTTTAAAAAATAACATTCAATCTATTCTCAATATCAGGAAAAATATGTTTGGAATTCTTCTTGAAAAGATGAACCTTACTAATCCCGTAAATATTTTAAGCAGAGGTTTTTCAATTGTGAAAAATAAAAAGACAGGTAAGATAATAAAAAGTATAAATGAT
Source organism: bacterium (assembly GCA_021371805.1). Classification (GTDB taxonomy): domain Bacteria; phylum Actinomycetota; class Humimicrobiia; order Humimicrobiales; family Humimicrobiaceae; genus JAMDDL01. The sequence continues at coordinate 300 of JAJFVM010000054.1, read as the reverse complement.
ATAAATATTGATGAGATAATGTCGGTATTATTAAGAGATGGTCTTATTGATTCAAAAGTTATAATTAAAAAAGGCCGTTAAATAAACAAATAAATTAATAAATGTAAATAATATTACAGACAGAATAGATTCATGGTTTTCTTTTGAATTAATATTTAGATTGGTTTAATTTTAAAATTATTTAACGAGGGTAAATATGGATATTGACAAATTAACGTTTGAGGAAGCAATGATTAAGCTTGAAGAGGTTGTAAGAGATCTGGAAGATGAAAGCATCTCTCTTGACAATGCTATGGAAAA
>JAJFVM010000002.1 GCA_021371805.1 bacterium | reverse complement strand
GATGATTTTCTCATCATTATATATCTATTCCATCATTTCATAAAAAGCTTCTATCCTTGTCCTCAACTGGCCGTAAGAAGATTTTCCATATTCAATATCAAGATAAAGAGACGGGATCTTTAATTTTTCAAGTTCGCTTTTTAAATCCGGATAAAAGTAAAGAGTATTATCGCAAAATTTAAGGCTTGTGAAAATTACTGCTTTGATATTTTTTTTGATTATATCGGATTTAAGTGATTTAAGTGTTTCATCTAAAGCAGACATTCTGAAACAGAAAGGTTTTCGCATATAACTTTTTGCGATAATATTTAAGAGTGTACCTAAGTTATCCGGGTTACTCCTATTGCTGTTTGTATCATTTAAAATATTTATTTCATTTTTTTCGTCTTTGGCATTTAAATCTTCTAAATTAACCTGGAAATCAAAATATCTTGAACTTATGCATAAATTGCTTGAGATTATTTTAATATTCAAATCATTAAAAATATTCCAGAATTTTTCATCATTTATATAATTGCCTACGACCATTATTTTAAGGCAGTTATTTTTTACAGAATTCCCATCAGGCTTAATCTGTTTCGAATTCATATTATTTTTGGTTTTAAAAAGGAATTCTTTTAATTCCGGAATAAATAAGCTGTTTTTTGAACTGGCCGCCAGATCCAGTATATTAAAATAAGTACCTGTCGGTATGATTTTATCTGAGTCATCTTCATAGAGCCGGGTAAGTTCGGAAAGCAGTTTACGCTTTTCGTTAACAACTTCAATTGAATTTTTTATATCTTCAAATTTAATTTTTTTATCCGGGCTCAAAGTTTGAACAAACTCAAGAAGTTTGCTTAATCTGTTTGAATAAAAATCTATGGAAGTTTCGTCATAGTTTCTTGGAACATCAAGCATAAAAGCCGGGGTTTCTTTTTTATAAGTTAAAAATAAATCATAAAGCCTTCTCATTCCGTCGCAGGATGTAGCGAAAACTATTGATTTTAAGTAATCATTTTTTTTATATGATTCTTCCCATATAGCCTTAACATAAGGACAGAAATTTATAGGAAGATATCCTTCAGCACGGCTGCTTTCCCTGTCTCCCTTAATCCTGATGGCATCTAAACCGCCTGATATTAATATTTCTTCAGGGATGTAAGTGCACAGATAACCGATGAAGTTATTTTCTTCAGATGCAGTGGTTTGTGAATTAATTGAATTTTTAAAAAAATTAACTATAATTTCGTCTTTATATTGATTAATCAAAATTATTAATGAATTTGTTTGTTTTAAAAAATTTATAAAGATATTAAGATAAAATCTTATTTTTGTATAGCTTAGAATATTAAAATATAATTTACATATAATATAAAGCTCTATATAACTTAAATTGGATTTTGGTAATTTTAGTTTCAGGAACAGCAATTAAATCAGCGATGGGAATATGTGTTTTATTTTATAACTGTATTATTTAAACAAAAGGGAGAAAGAATTGGGCAGTAAATTATTTTTAGTCAGACATGGGCAGACCGACTGGAATCTTGAAGGAAGGTACCAGGGTGTTACTAACACCAAACTTACAGCTGAAGGAATGAAGCAGGCAGAGCTTGGAGCAAAATATTTATCCAGAGTTAAATTTTCCGGTTTCTACGTCAGCCCCATTGGAAGAACAATTGAAACTGCGGAAATTTTTAAAAAAGTCATAAAACAAGGTTATACCGTCAGGGAAAATTTAAAGGAACTTAACTTTGGCAGATGGGAGGGTCTTAAATTTGATGAAATTATA
>JAJFVM010000019.1 GCA_021371805.1 bacterium | reverse complement strand
AAAGGATAATTTGATGCATCGGCAATCTGTTTTTTTAAAAGAGCATTAAATAAAGTTGATTTTCCTACATTCGGGAGCCCTACAATTCCTATTGATAAACTCATTTAATTATTTCCTTCTCCTCCCAGTGCCAATATCTTTGACAAATTTATATCCTTATAACACTCAATTACAAGATCTGCTTCAGGTTCCAGTTCCTCCCTTGTATATGTGCTTACAACAGCTACGCATTTCATTCCAGCTGCTTTTGCTGCCCTGAGTCCGATTATCGAATCTTCAAAAACAACACACTCCGATGGGTTGACTTCAAATATTTCAGCTGTTTTTAAATATATTTCAGGGTCAGGTTTGCCTTTTTTTACGTGATCCCTGGCAAGCTTTAAATGAAAATATTCATGAAAACCCAATTTGTCAAATATGATGTCAACTTCTCTGTGCCTGCTGTTGGTTGCAAGTCCTACCTTAAAATTTTTACTTACATCGCTGAGTAAATCATAAACTCCAGGCAGAGCTTTTACATCTTTTTTCATGGTTCTTACATATCTTTCTTTAAGCGTATTCTTTATGCTCTGACTGTAATCGTGCCCTCTGCTTCCAAGAACTTCCTTTACCAAATCTTTCCAGTTCAGGCCAAACATTATTTTTTCTTCTTCCCGGGTTAATACAATTCCTCTTTTTTTGAAAAACTCCCTCGTGACCTTCTGAGCAATTTTCTCACTGTCTGCGATAGTTCCATCCATATCAAATATAACAGCTTTTATCATTTTTTAATCTCCTGATGGTTTGAAAACAAAGTTTAATTTAAAATAATTATTTTTATTTTATATTTAACTGCCAATTTTATATAGCATTATTAATTCAATTTATAAAAAATTTTATTTTAATTATATTCAGGAAATTTTTTGACTATAAATCATTTAAAAATTAAAATTTAGTTTAATTTAAAAACAGAAAATCTTAACATATTTTGTTAAAATTATCATTTGATGAATACAACAGATTACATCGATTATAAAGCTGTCAAAAAACTAAAAATTTACGAAGGAAAAGTATTAATCCGTCCGCTCACAAAAAATGATCTTACTCAGACTATAAAATGGTTAAAAGACCCTGAGGTCAATAAGTTTCTGGCAAATGATTTTAGTGACTTAACTCTTGAGGAGGAGCTTAACTGGCTAAAAGAAATGAACAGTTCATTAATTGATTTTATTTTTGCCATTGATGACAGGAAGTTAAAAAAATACATAGGAAACTGCGGAATGCACAAGGTTGACTGGGAAAATAAAACCTGTGAATTCGGCATTGTAATCGGTGATAAAAATTACTGGGAGAAAAAATTCGGTTCAGATACAATCAATGCAATCATCCGGTTCGCTTTCTGCAAATTAAATTTGTTAAAAATCAAATTATTTGTTTATGAATATAACACAAGAGCAATTAATGCTTATAAAAAATGTGGATTTATAATAAAAGAAACATTGATCAAAGATCATCTGTATGAAAACTTTTACTGGAATACGCTGGTAATGGAGATTAAAAGGGAATAATATTTTATAAGTTATTTATTTAAAAAATATATTTTGGTTTTTTTAATTTAAATTTTATTTTAATATAAGATAATTCTTTAAAAATTAAAACGGGAAGCAATCTCTATAAAATGTATGAATATAGAAGACGAAACAATCTTGGTTTTGGCTCAATCCTTTTAATTATAATTTTTATAATAATAATTATTGGGTTTTTAATATTATATTTTATTAATAAAGGCAAGTTCTGGGATTTTCTTCCTGCCACAAGCATAGTAATTATCATATTGAGTCTTATCTTCGCAATATTTAATATGGCAAGACGATCAAGCGGCGGTTTTATTTTTATAATATTTTTTCTTATATTTTTAGGTGGTTTGGTTCTGTCAAGTCTATTCGGACCATTTGCCCTTAACAAAAATGCTCAAAAAGCAGCTGACGATGCAGATTATAATGCTGCAATAAAAAATTATAATGAAATTATAAAAACTTATTCCACAAGCAAATATTACGATGAGGCTTTGAAAAATATAGTATTTGATTATTACAATACAGGTGATTATGAAAATACAATAAAATATTTGAACCTGGGAATTGAGAAAAAGATCATAAATTCCGAAAGTCTTGATGTAAAAAGAATGTTTTCCGATTCATATTCAAAGCTTGCAGAAAAAGCATATAAAAACCAGGATTATAACAGCGCCTCCCTGAATTATGTTATGGCAATTGATATTTTAAAAGATATATTTACGAATTTCCCAAATAGCGATGAAGCATTTATTTCAACTTATAAAATCCCTGAATATTTGTATAAAGCTGCAGAAAGCTATAAGAAAATGGGCAATTACAACCAGGGAATTGAAATTTTAAAAGAACTTATAAAAGACTACCCGGAAAGTGATTACTCAAAACAATCAGGCAGTTTAATTTTTGACAGCTATATCGAGGAGGTTTTGAACCTGATCGAGAATCTCAAATATAAGGAAGCTTTGGACGAATACCTTTCTGCTTTGGATCTTGCTTCGGAAAGCGGAACACAGATTCAGTCTACAGCCTATGATTCCCAAATTTTTTCAAAGATACCTGAAGATACTTTGCTGGAATATACAATTAATATCTGCGAGGACGGAAAACATGAAAGAGCTCTGCAGATTTTTACTTTTATGCTGAACAGCTACCCGGATCAGACAGAAACTATAAACCCATACTATGCGGCTTGTAAAATAGGTATAATTTCAAAAGGAACCTATGATACTCTTCCTGAAATAAAAGAGTCGTTCACAATTAAAAATCAGGGAAATTTTGTGCTTAACATCAACAATAAATCCGAAAAAGAACTTATATTATATTTTAATGGCAGCAAAGGAAGTCTATTTGTAATAAAAGCCAAATCAAGGCTTGACATTACACTGCCTATGGGCAGCTATGACATTGCTGCTGAATTTTCCGACAATACACCGCCGGTTTATTACGGTCAGTTTAATTTTGAGGAAAATAAAAAATATTCTCAGGTTTTTTCGGCTGAAAAAAGCACAACTGAAACCACTAAAAAAGAGAGCAAGAGCAATAACTCGGAAAGCACGACAATCACAACTGCAACTACAACAACTGAAACAACTCTGGCACAATAGCAGCGCAAATTTCAAAACACAAATATTTATTCAAAACCCTGATTTTTAAAAAGAACCGAAACTGATTTTAAAGAAAAGCTGCAATCTAAGAATGGCTATACAATTAAACAAGCAAGGACACATTTTAGATAATTATTGGTTATGCTTTTTATTCTTAAACAAGACCTTTTAAACTGTCTCTTATGAGTGATCTTAAATTATCATCCATATATCCTTCAACTAAAGACACGTCAGCCTGCCTGTCAACATTAAGACTTAGTTCCAGCTTCTTTATCAGATCGTCAAGGAGAGAAGACAAAGATTTTATGTTTTCAGCATATGCTTCTTCATTTAAGTTCTTTACTCCCTTGATATACTTATCTACAGTCTTATTAAAGCTGTCATAAGAATCCTTAATAGCACCTGTAAATGTCGCCTTCTGCCAGAACCATCTGCCATTGTTTTTATTATTATAATAATTAAACAAACCGAAAAGATATTCCAGACTTAATCCCAGAGATTCACAACCATCTTTAAGTACATACATCCTTTTTGACATGTAGGATGCTTTTTTAAGTTTGTCTAAATCTGTCATTTGACCTCACCTGATAATTTTTCTATTTAAGCAAAATTATTAAAAACATGTTTATATTTACGAAAATTATTATAACATCTTTTAAATTTAAAAACTTAAAGGAAATTATATGAAAAATTAATATAAAATCATAGTCCGGACAATTACTTCATTTATCATTTTATAAATAAAAACTCAATAAGAAGCAGGAGGAAAATTATTCCAAGATAAGGGCTTGAGAGTTTGAATAAGATCCATGCAAAATCCTTGCTGGATTTGACAATCATGATTATGCTTATTACTATTAAGGCGATACTGAAGGCTGATGTAACAATTAAATATATCAAACTTAACTTATAAAAATACCATAAGAGAATGGCCGCAACTGTTATAAGTATATTTAATGTAGCGATTAAGAAATGATTCTGCCTCTCCGATAAAAAAACCGGCAGCATCGGTATGTGCGCTTTTTTATAATCCTCCTTATAAAAATAAGCCAGGCTCCATATGTGAGCAGGTGTCCACATGACTACAAATATAAACATTATAATTGCAATAAGGTTAATTTCCCCCGAGGAAATTCCGACCCATCCGACAAGAACCGGAAAACCGCCGGCAGGAGAACCGTATAAAATATTATATCTTGATTTTCTTTTAGTTAATCCGTTATAAATAATTGCACTGTCAAAAAAACCAAGGAATAAAAAAAGAGCCGAAAGCCAGTTTACATAAAAAGCAGCCGCTATCCCGGCCGCAACCATTATAATGGCAAAAACCAGCCCTTTAACCGGAGGATTTATTTTACCTGATGCTATAGCTCTATTCTTGGTTCTTTGCATAATCGCATCTATTTTACGATCAATATAGTTTGTAGTTGCATTAGCCCCCATGACTCCAAGAATGATTGCAACAGAAAGCAGCAATATTTTCTTTAAGTCATATCCGTAAATTGATGATGCAATAAGAATAGAAACAAGGGAAGTAAAATATAATAGCATCACGGAACGCGGCTTGCTGATTTCAAGATAATTTTTGAAAGAATTATGTATGTTTTTAATTAAAAATTTATTCTCAGGTATCAATTTTTTGCTGCTTAAGATATAAATTCTTTAATAAACCGCGATTTATTAAAGAAACTTTAGTTTATTAAAGTTTTTGTCAAATGTCAGTTATTTTATAATAAGTATTGCAAATTATAAAGTGATATATAATAAATAAAGTATGGGATAAAAAAGACACAGGAAAAGACCCTGACAAAAATTTAGCTGTTGCATGTCAAGTGCTTTTATTTCTCAGAGAGTCGATAGGGAAACATCTCCAATCCTCCTGCCAACTTTCCTTTGAAGTCGGTATTTCCAGAACCATTATATTAACTTTATTAAAATGGTCAGTCAAATTGTAATTACATTATAACTAAATTAAGTATTACATAATTACAAATTAAGTGATATAATCAATTCCGTAAAAAAGGTAACCTTGAAAAACAAATTTAGAATTGTTTTATTAGATTGCCGGATAAGTGGATCTTATTAATTATTATTTTAATGCAAGGGAGTGTAATTTTGAACGAGATTATTTCGGGAAAGAAATTAATTTCTGACTTAATCAGGTCATCCTCAAATATTAAGAGAAGGATTGTTTTCAGCGACGGAGATGATATAAGACTTGTTAAAGCTCTTGATTATTTAAGAGATTTTAACAAGAGTCAGTTCTTTTTAATCGGCAAGGAAAAAAAGATAACCGACAATATTAAGGAAGCACAAGTCAAAAACAAAGATATTTATAATATTATTGATCCGGCAAAATCAAAGAAAAAAGAAGAATACGGCGAAATAATAATAAATTCATTTAAAAAAAGAAGCAAAGATATAACTTCGGATCAGGTTGAAGAGATTCTTTTAAACACTTCTTATTTCTCGGCAATAATGCTTAAAAATGATGAAGTTGATTGTGCCGTAGGAGGAAGCATCAGTTCTACGGAAGCACTCATAAAAGCAGTAATTAATGTGCTGGGGCTTGTAAAGGGTAAAAAATATTTAAGCGGGGCTGCTTTTGTTGAAGTTCCTGACTGCATTTATGGTCTTAACGGTAAATTTGTGGTTGCAGATCCTGCCATCATTCCCTATCCGACACAGGAACAACTGCTTGATATAACACTGTCAACTTATGAAACCGCAAAAGCATTTTTAGGAGAGATCCCATATGTTGCTCTCCTGTCATATTCAACAAAAGGCAGTGCAAACAGTGAAGAAATCAACAAGATAAGAAGTGTAGTTAAACTGGCAAGACAAATTGAACCGGAAATAATTATTGACGGAGAAATGCAGTTCGATGCCGCAATTGTACCCGAAGTCTGCAAAATAAAAGCACCGGAAAGCCCTTTGAAAGGTAGGTCTAACGTACTTATTTTCCCTGATTTGAATGCCGCCAATATAAGCTATAAAATTTTTCAAAGAATCGGCAAGGCAACAGTATGTGGTACTGTGGTTCAGGGAGCGGCAAAACCGTTTAATGACCTGTCAAGAGGCTGCCTGGTTGAAGATATTGTTGCGCTTACAACTATGACACTGCTTCAGACAAAAGGAATGAAAGACAGCAGCTTAATATGAAAAATATTTCCAAAGAAATTTTAAACAAAAACATATCTGCAGCAGCTAAACTGATGCGTTATATTGAAGAAGAAGATATCAGGGCAATCGAAGAATTAAAACATCTTTATTCTCATAAAGGTAACTCATATGTCATAGGTATTACCGGTCTTCCCGGTTCCGGTAAAAGTTCACTTATTGATGTGATAATTGATTATTTCAGAAAAAACAACAAAACTGTCGGCGTCATTGCGATTGACCCAACAAGCCCATTCACGGGAGGTTCCATTCTCGGGGACAGGATCAGGATGCAAAAACATTCAAACGATAATGATGTTTTTATAAAGAGCCTCCCGACAAAGGGATGGAAGGGGGGTATTTCGAAAGTAACATCAAGAATGATTACCGTAATGGAAGCGATGGATAAAGATATTATCCTTGTCGAAACAGCCGGTGTCGGACAGACCGAAGTTGAAATAAAAGATCTTGTTCATACGACAATTGTTGTATTGGTCGGAGGACTTGGGGATTCCATTCAAATAGTAAAAGCCGGAATACTTGAGATTGCAGATATTTTTGTTGTCAATAAGGCAGATAAAATCAGCAGCCAGGATCTTGAATCTGATTTAAACAGCCTTCTCAGTCTGGATGGCGAAGGCAGCAAAAGCATTAAGGACAAAGATTGGAAACCACCTGTATGCATAACGGAAGCCACCAACAATAAGGGTATAGATAATCTTGTAAAAAATATTTCTCTTCATGAAGGCTATCTCAAATCAACCGGTAAATTCGACGAATACTTCAAAAACAAATCAAGGAATGATTTGAAGGAAATAATCAGTGATTATTTAACCAATCTTATCTTTAAGGAACTTGAAAACAATGATTCATATAAAAAATTATTAAATGATTTAAATAATAATGAAAGTGATCCATATACAGTCGCCGAAGAGATACTGCAGCGGTTTTTAAATTTAAAAAATAAATAACAAAATTTTAAGAAAGAGTTATATACATGGCTGAAAATCAAAAAACCATAAGTGAGATATTAAATGAAGCCGATGGGAAAAATAAAAGAACACCCTTGTTTAATCCTGAGGCAATAAAAGATCTAAAAAATGAATTTAATAACTGGAAAGAGAGTTCCGTAAAAGAAAGTGACAGAAATAACTGGTGCGTCACTCCGCAGACAATACTTGGATCTGAAATACCAAGAGAAATGATTTACAGCCCTCTGAATGTTCCGGAACTGGACTATAAGAATGATATCGGATTTGCCGGCCAGGAGCCGTTTACCAGAGGCATACACCCGAATATGTACAGAGGCAAAAAATTTACGATAAGACAGATAAACGGATTCGGCGGACCTGAAGATACAAACAAAAGATTTAAATTCATGCTTAAAAACGGAGCAACGGGGTTAAGCGTTATTTTCGACCTCCCGACAGTACAGATGTATGACTCCGATGACCCTGTTGCCAGAGGACAGGTTGGAACATCAGGGGTTGCGATAGATTCAACAAACGATATGGAAATACTTTTTAAAGATATGCCTCTGGAAGATGTGACGGTATCAATAGTAACACATTACCCTTCAAATACCGCTATTCTTTTCCCCATGTTTCTGGCAATGGCTGACAGAAGAGGGATAGGCTGGGATAAGCTTAAAGGTACAGTTCAAAATGATATAACTCTTGAAGAAGTAGTAAGAAGTGGTCATGAGTACATTCCTCCCAGAGACTGCTTCAGAATTCAATGCGATAATATTGAATTTATTAAAAAAGAAGTTCCAAACTGGAACTTTATAAACCTGAATGGCTATAATCTTCATGATTTTGGGACTTCCGGAGTAACCGAGATGGCAGTGGCTATTTCAAACGGTATTGAAACCCTTAAGGAATTAATATCAAGAGGTTATGATGTTGATTTTATAGCTCCGAGACTTGCATTTTTCTGGTCAATATCAAATGATTTCTTCGAGGAAGCTTCAAGAATAAGAGCGGCAAGAAGATTGTGGTATAAGATCATGAAGTATAAATTCAATGCCAAAAACCCCCGTTCCTTATGGATGAGATGCCATGTTCAGACATCAGGAATAACACTTACAAGACAGGAGCCATATAATAACATCATCAGGGCATCTTATCAGGCATTGTCGGCAATATTCGGTGGCGTTCAGTCTCTGCATGTTGATTCATATGATGAGGCTTATGCAGTTCCAACCGAAGAAGCTGCTCTTCTTTCACTTCGAACACAGCAGATACTGCAAAGCGAAACTGCCGTAACGGAAGTCGTTGACCCTCTGGGAGGTTCATATTATGTTGAGGCATTAACAAACGATATTGAGAAAAGAATTCTGGCAGAGGTTGAAGAAATAGAAAAGGTGGGCGGCTATGTTGCATCAATAGAAAAAGGGTGGATACACAGAAAAATAGCTGACTATTTCAATACCGAACAGGCAAAGATTGAAAAAGGTGACATAAAAGTAGTCGGACTGAATTGCTATAATTCCAACACTGAATCTCCTTCAATCAATGTTTTCGAATATCCTAAGGGTGTGGAAGAAAGACAAAAAGAAAAATTAAAAAAATTAAGAGACAGCAGAAATAATTCGGATGTGGAAAAAGCTTTAAAAAATCTTGAAGAGGCCTGCAGGAATAAAACCAATATAGTTCCTTACAGTGTCGAATGTGCCCGTATCGGATGTACGGAAGGTGAAATTTTTAAAGTTTTTAAAAAAGCATACAGTCTTTGGAAACCACCGGTAATATTTTAATTCATTATTCAATATTTAAATTTAAAAGTTTGGAGGATTTATTATGGCTGAAAAAAATATCAAGGTTTTATTATCAAAGCTTGGTCTTGATGTTCACAGCAGAGGAATTTTTATCGTAGCAAAGATTCTGCGTGATGCAGGTATGGACATAATTTATCTTGGAAACTCCATGCCTGACCAGATAGTTAAGGCAGCTATCCAGGAAGATGTGGATATTATCGGGGTCAGCTCTCTCGGAGGCGCACATCTGACACTTGGAGCTGATCTGATGAAAGAAGCAGAAAAAGAGGGTATTAAGAAGAGCAAAAAGTTTATAATCGGCGGGGCGATTTCACCGGATGATATCAGTACCCTGAAAAAGATAGGTTTTAACAGCATATTTACGTCAGGTGCAACAAGAGAAGAGATAATCAGCAATATAAAAAGTCTTGTTTAATAAAAAAAGTTTATGAAATCAAGATAATTTATAAGGACTTTACTGTATTTTTGCATAAGCTTTTGAAAGTACATTAATTAATATTA
>JAJFVM010000012.1 GCA_021371805.1 bacterium | reverse complement strand
TTCTTCAATCCTAGGATCCCTGTTTTGCGGTGGCCTGCACTTTAAAACATTTGCAATAAAAACTTCATTTCTGACAAAACCTATCGAGTTTAACAAATCATCAAGCAGTTTTCCTGCCTGGCCCACAAACGGTTTGCCCTGCAAATCTTCATTTTTACCGGGAGCTTCTCCGACAAACATTAATTTTGAGTTGGCGTTTCCGCTGCCAAAAACAAAATTGGTTCTTGTCCTTGACAGTCCACATTTATTACATTCCTTTATGGAATAAAAAATATCTTTTAACTTCTCTCTTCTTTCGGTACTTTCCATATACTTGAACCAGGGCAAATATAAAATATCGTAAGTAAAATATATACTAAAAACTTAGTTATAAAAATAAAACTTAAATCATAAAAATACAATTTAAAAAAAATTTTTAATTTATGGTTTATTAATGTTATTAATTGAAATTTTAAGTATAATATCATAAAACACAGTATAAAAAACTTAATAATTTGTTTGGCTACAATAATTTTTTAAAACTGTTTTTTTTAAACGCAATGAAAATTAAGAGCATACATCTGTTAATAATAGCTATAACCATCAGTATGGTTATGCCGGTTTTCATAACAGGATGCTTAAAGAAGGAGCCTGTTTCAATTGAGAATATAATACTTACCGCCAGCATTGATGATAATGGTAATCCCACAGCTGAAACTGAAAGTTTTGACGAAAACACTAAAGAAATATTTCTTGTAATAAAAATAAAAAATATGCAAAAGACCGATAATGTTTCCGTAAAATGGACTTATCTGGATAAGGGTCTGGAAATTGACAGTAAAAGTTTCACACCTGAAGGTAATTTTACAGGTAATAAAATATTCAAGATAATAATTTCCCAGGGATTTACATTTGGAAACTATGAGGTACGCGTATTTTTAAATGGTTCTCAGGTAAAAATCATCCCATTTAAAGTTAACTAAGAACAGCTTATTCATTATATAAATCGCAGATCCTATTAAAAATTTTATTACGATACATCGGTCATCTATTGCCGCCAATAATATTTAAAATAATTTTAGTTTTAATTACTTGAAGGAAGTGCTAGTTGTAAAACCCCAAGTTTAAATAGATCAAATAAATAAAATTTTGGATTAGAACTTCTGGCATTCTCTGCTTAATTTTCTTTTTTCAAGCTTGACCTGAACTTCATAAAATTCTTTAATTACATCGGCCAGACCGTCAACAGTCATTTTGTGGATTGCCTCTCCGAATTCTTTACTGGCATCAGTCGGATCCCCTGCACCGCCATAAATACTATCCTCAAGATACCAGGTTGAAAGATATAATCTCTTCTTTTTTTCAGAAGCAAAATCAACAGGGCAATTCCTTAAATCCGATTTCATTATATCCGTATCATCTGCAACAGACATATCAGCTAAACCGGTAAGATACATCATCAATGAAGTTTCAACTTCACATGCATGACCTATTCCGCCTTCTGCCGATTTCCTGTTTTCTTTTATAAATTTTCTGTCCCACATCCCAAAAACGCCTGTCACCCCGGGGAAGACTTTATATTTATCTCCTACTATTTTGGCGACAACATCAAGTACACCGGGATTGCCGCCATGTCCATTTACAAATAAAATCTTATTTATCCCCATATCAATAAGTGACTTGCAAATATCACACAAGAGATCAATTAAGACTTTCGGATCAACAGTTATTACACCCGGCCAATTTTTCAACACAGATACGGTATAACCAAACCATACTGCAGGCAGAACAGCTATCGGTATTTCTTTCTTAACTTTATCTGCAGCATCAATTGCTGCTCTATATGCTATTTCCGTATCTGTATTTACAGGCAGGTGCCTTCCATGCTCTTCGCAGGCACCTATAGGAATGATAACCATGCCGTTTTTTTTAATAAGTTCTCCAATCTCAGGATGACGCATTTCTTCAAACTTTATCTTCATTTTTATAACCATTCCTTTCGCTTCGCTCAAGGCACAAAACGGGATGAAAAACCCATCGTCCTTAAGCTTATTTTTATTTATAAGTATTGCTAATTTGATTTTCTTTCAGACTTAATTCCTCCTAATTTTTTGTTCCTATTCCAAGAGACATTTCGTCAAGCATTCTAATTCTCTCTTCAATTGGCGGATGCGTACTGAATAAATTTGCCAGCAATGGTTTATTTTTTTTGGTTAAAGGATCAGCAATAAATAAATGAGAT
>JAJFVM010000010.1 GCA_021371805.1 bacterium | reverse complement strand
CCCGCCTCTTGAGCTTAAGGGTTTGTTTAATGTAGATGTCCTGCATTGCCCTGATTACCTGATCCCACCAACAATAAACAAAAATATAATACTTACCGTTCATGATTTATCTTTTTACAGATTCCCTGAATTTAACTTTGAATGGTTTATAAAGAAATATCAGACAACTGTTTTAAATAACGCGAAAAGAGCAAAAAAAATAATCGCAGATTCAAATTCCACAAAGCTGGATATAGTAAATTTCATGAATATAAATCCTCAGAAAATTGAAGTAGTTTATCTGGCAGCCGATAAAAAATTCCGTAAACTTAAGCCAGATGAACTAAAAAAAGAAGTTCCGGGTAAATTTAATGTTAAAAAGGATTATGTATTAAGTGTGGGGACAATAGAGCCGAGGAAAAATTTTAATACATTGATTAAAGCATTCAACATATTTAAAAAATCATCTGAGGTATCTGAAAATTATAATCTGGTAATTGCAGGTAAAACAGGATGGAAAAGCGAAGAGACTTTCGAAGAGCTGAATAAAAGCCCGTTCAAGGACGAGATAATATTTACAGATGAAGTAAATGATAACGATCTGGTTCAATTATACAACCAGGCTTCCCTTTTTGTATATCCTTCTGTTTTTGAAGGCTTCGGACTTCCCATACTTGAAGCTATGTCCTGCGGGCTGCCTGTGATAGCAGCAAATACTTCTTCGATTCCGGAAATATTTCAGAATGATGAATTTTTAATAAATCCATTTAAAGAAGAAGAGATTGCGGAAAAAATCAATCTTGTCTTGGTAAACAATGACATCAAAAAAAGTCTGATTGATTTTTCAATTAAAAATGCCCGGAAATTTACCTGGGAAAAAACAGCGGCCCGGACAGCCAGTATATATGAATCTTGTATTAAACATAATCACTATAGTCTTTTTTAGTTTTAATGTGATTAATATTAAAATAAACATAAAATTCCGTTATTATAAAACAATCTGGCTATACTGGATTTAAAGTATAAAGTTAAAAGGAGAATTTATATAAATGAAAATACTTGTAACAGGTGGAACAGGCTTTACAGGCGGGCATCTTGTCAGAAGACTGTTGAAAGACAGCAGCAACGAAGTCAGGATTATCGCAAGGAATGAGAAAAAAGCTGAAGAGTTCAAAAAACTCGGGGTTGAAGTTATTATCGGCGACATTGCCGATAAAGAGACAGTTTTTAAAGCAGTCAAAAGTATGGATAAAGTGTTCCATGTGGCAGCAGCCTACAGAGAAGCATATGTCGACGACAGGAAATACTGGGATATAAATTATAATGGAACAAAAAACATTCTTGATGCCTGTCTTGAATATGGAGTAAAAAGACTTGTACATACCAGCACGATAGGACTGGTAAGCTCTGTTAAAAACCCCCCGTCAAATGAGGAAGAAGCTTATAGTCCCGGCGATGTTTATCAGAATTCAAAGTGTGAAGCGGAAAAAGAAGCTTTAAGATATGCAAAAGAAAAAGGACTGCCTGTATCAGTAGTAAGGCCGGCTGCCATATACGGACCAGGCGATATGAGACTTTTAAAGATGTTTAAAATGATCGCAAAAAGAAAGTGGGTTTTTTTAGGAAACGGCAGGGCATATCTTCATATGGTTTATATCGATGATCTTATCGACGGGTTTCTGCTGTGCAGCGAAAAAGAGGAGGCAATCGGACAGGTATTTATTATCGGCGGAGAAAAGTATGTTTCGTTAAATGAGCTTTCATCTTTGATAGCTGCTGAATTTAATGTAAGAACACCGCGTATACATATTCCGTACAAACCCGTGGAAATTGCGGCAGTATCAATTGAAAAATTATGGAAGTTGCTAAAAATAAAAAAACAGCCGCCGATTTATAAGAGAAGAGTGGCATTTTTTAAAAAGAGCAGAGCTTTCAGTATTGAAAAAGCCAGAACACTTCTGGGTTACTCACCAAAGGTCGACTTAAAAACAGGAATACACAGAACGGCTCAATGGTATGTCCAAAATGGTTATATAAAACTTTGAAATTTTATATTTATGAAAATAATATCTGAAAAGATTACAATTGAAGAAATAAGAAAGATGGCAGCTGAGATGTTTGGCAATCTTGTTAAAGCAGTTGTTGACATAGAAAAAGAAATTATGGCCATTGACGGTGAACTGCATGCAGATGAAGAAGTTCTGCTTCTGGAAAATGGCTCTGACCAGGATAATTTATGGGGGATCAATATTTACCCGGATTTGCCTGTTAATGAAAGAATTGAATTTGATTCGATGATAAATTTAAGACCACGCCAGGGTAACAGAACAAGAAGTGTGGATAATCCCGATGTTCGGGAAAAAATTTTAATAATAATAAATAAGCTAATCAAAGATGAAAATACAGCATAGCAATCTTAAAGATAGATGGGGCGAGCTGAGCTTTTTCGAACAAATGGCAAATGTAGGAAGTGAGGTTGAAAGAGCTCTAAGCTGGAAAGAAAAAGAAAATAAGCAATATTGCCTTCTTGCTTTCGAAAGGGCTCTTGAATTACTGGATTTTACATCAGAAACAGTAAAAGAAATCCATAGGTTAAGAGAGATTAAAAGATTAAGGGAAGTACTTGTAGACTATTTTGCTTCAGACAATATTTATGGATCTACGCCGCAATCATGGCATAACTATTTTTATGCTTTCAATTATGCTGCAAGAGTTTCTGTAAAATAATTGAATTTTTTATTCTTTTTATAGTATAGTTTCAAAAAACAAAGTTTACAATTTACGTAAATCAATATATATTTTTCCAAAAAATTCAGAGCAAATAAATTTTTAAAAGAATAAAGATGAAAAAGATCTTCAAAAATATCAGAGATTTTTATAAAAAACATAAAAAAGTTATAAACATAACTTTAAGAATAATAATAAGCGCCGGTTTAATCATTTATCTTGTTATGACTCAATTCAAAGATTTTAAAACCATAGCTTCTACACTAAAAGAAATAAGTATCCCTTTAATACTTCTATCATTTTCAACTCATATATACGGCATCTGGATTACTGCCTACAGGTGGCAGACTCTGCTCAAAACTCAAGATATAAGACTCTCCATTCTGTCGCTTTCATCGTCAACTCTGGTAGGCCAGTTTTTTAATAATTTTTTACCGACAAGCATCGGCGGAGATGTTTACAGAGCATATGATGTAACAAAAAAATCCGGATTTCCAATGAGCTCTTCGGTTTCGGTTCTTGTGGTTGAAAGATTTTCGGGAATTATAGCTTCAGCGGTATTTGCAACAGCAGCACTGTTTCTTGGGTTTACGACAATAGGGGGAAAGTCAGTTATAATACCCATATTAATTTTTCTGGCAGTAAGCATCATTATTTTCTTTTTAATCTTAAATCCTAATGTGTTAGGTATTCGTAAACTGGCAAAAAAAATAAAATTCCTGGAAAAAATACTTGAGAAGCTTAGAAATGTGTATCATACATTTCTAAGCTTTAAAAAATATAAATGGGTTTTAATAAAGGTATTGTTTTACAGCCTTACACTTCAATTTGCGGTAATAGTTAATTACTGGCTGGCATCCAGAGCTCTTGGCATAAACCTTGACTTAACTGCTTTCATCTTTATAGTCCCCATAGTATCGATAATATCGATGCTGCCAGTATCTTTAGGCGGAATAGGAGTAAGAGAAGGCTCGCTTGTTTTTATGATGGTTTCACTTGGAGCACAAAATGCAAAAGCTGCAATGTGCTCTCTGCTCTTATTTGCCATGCTTTTAATTATGGGAATTATAGGCGGTTTGATTTATGCAATAAGACCATTTCTGGCCAGAAAATGAAAACAAATAAATTAATTGAAAAATATACTTATAGAGTAGAATGGTCCGGGGAAGATAAATTGTATATTGGCCGCTGTCTTGAATTTCCGTCACTGCTTGCGCATGGGAATACTGCTGAAAGCGCATTAAAAGAGATTATTGATTAAACAGCGAATTAAAACTGCATTTTTCCAAATAAATTTATAAGAAAATTTCCGAAATCACCATTTAGCAAACCATATAAGATAAAATATCGACAAAATGTTCACATGTT
>JAJFVM010000250.1 GCA_021371805.1 bacterium | reverse complement strand
TGGGCACATCCACGACATGGACTAAAATGTAATGTACTCAGGTTAATAAAAATAGTCTCCTTACCGCTCTTTTTAAGCACTGCTTTTATCATCCTATCTGTATTACCTCCCAAAATAGGACTGCCGCTTATTCCCATAATTACCATTTTAAAATTCCCTTAAATCTCCGTTTATATAATCAAAAATTTTTATAGGTCTCACTTTCCGCACTAAAACCTGAAGTTCCTTCTGATTTTTTAATTCTACCAGAAATCGTTTCAACAATCAGTTAAAATAAATCCCGTTTTCTTAAATATTCATGAAACCATCACCTAAGATGTTTATGTTAACCTAAAACTACCCCACTGTTTCAGTTGAAAATTCCCCCACTAATTAAGTAATATCCTCTGTGTAAATAAGAACACATAGAGGGAGAAAACAGGAGGGATGATAAATAAATTAAACTTGACAATTACATATAATTAAGAATATACTTAACGTCTCTCTTTCGTTTAATGATATTTTAATTAAGAGCAGATTTATAACTTTTACTGCCTCTCCAAAAGAAATATTATCAAGCTTTTAGGGAAATAATATTATTTAAGGAGGTAAGTATGCAAAGTAGTAAATTATACGTCGGTAATTTTGGCTATTCCACAATTGATGAGCAATTGGAAAAACTGTTTTCTCCGTTTGGCCAGGTTAAAAGTGCCACTGTTATCGGAAACAAAGGTTTTGGATTTGTCGAAATGTCGGATAAATCAGAAGCTGAAAAAGCAAAAGAAGCTCTGGATGGTTCAGACTTTGAAGGAAGAACTTTGCGAGTTAATGAAGCTCGTCCGCAAGTCAGCAGATCAGATAGAAACTTCGGAAGATATTAAATAATCAAAACTAAATACAGGTTTTTAAAAGATCTGTATTTAGATTTAATTCTTCACATTAATGATTTGCTGCTTGTAAATTAAACTCAGACTGCAAATCATTTTATTTAAAATAAACAAAAAAAGGTTTAATGAAAATTTTATTCGTTTGTCCGGAATATGAAAATACTTCCCGGAATCTTACAAAAGTCTTAAGTATGCTTGGTAAGAATACTGCATATTTTTCATTAAGAGAGGCTGATAAAAATTCATGGCAAAAATAGTGGCTAAACCAGATAATACGGTAGTTTTGGTAGAGAATAAAAGAGAATGCATATTTGCTGAGAATGTATTTGATAAAACTGTAAAAGAGGAAGATTCAAAAGACATAAAGGTTTCTGCAGATTATTTACTTGATCTTACAGACAGTCTTGAAAATGAAATAGAAAGTTATGCTGTGGGTAAAAAATCCAGAAAAATCAAGACTGAGTATGCTATAAAATCTTTTACTGTTGACCCTATAAAAATGTACCTAAGGGCAATTGGCAAAGAAAGACTTTTAACAGCTGCTGAAGAGATTCAACTTGCCAAAAAGATAGAACAGGGAGATATGTCCGCAAAAAGCAGGCTTATTGAAGCAAATTTAAGACTGGTTGTAAGCGTGGCTAAGAAATACGTCGGCAGAGGCCTGTTATTTTTAGATCTTATTCAGGAAGGAAATCTTGGGCTTATAAGGGCTGTCGATAAATATGATTATAAAAAAGGTTTTAAGTTTTCAACTTATGCCACCTGGTGGATCAGACAGGCTGTAACAAGAGCTATAGCAGACCAGTCAAGAACAATCAGAATTCCTGTTCATATGGTGGAAAATGTCAATAAATATATTCGTGCCAAGAGAATGCTTGTCCAGAAGCTTGGCAGAGAACCTAATTCTGAAGAAATTGCAGAATTGTTAAAAGTTACACCAGACAGGGTCAGGGAAATTATGAAGATAGCACAGGAAACAATATCGCTTGATACCCCTATTGGTGATGATGAAGAGACGCACCTGAGCGATTTTATTGAGGACTTGGAAATTGAAACGCCTTCTGACGCAGCAACCTTTTGCATGCTACAGAAACATCTTGAGATAGTTCTAAACACTTTAAAGGACAGAGAAAAAAAAATTATCCAATTAAGATATGGACTTCTAGATGGTTTTCCAAGAACGCTGGAAGAAGTTGGCAGAGAGTTCAACCTGACCAGGGAAAGAATCAGACAGATCGAATCTAAAGTGCTATTCAAATTGCGAAACACTAAAAAAAATAGCTCACTAAAGGATTTCCTCATGGATTAAGAACATGATTGAGTATTTAAATCCTTATACAATTTGATATCAAAAATCGTTTCCTGTGGAAACTTTCTTGTTGAAAATCAAGAGACTGGAACCCGTATTAATATTGGGCTTGAACATGTATTCTTTGAATAGAATCATGAACATGCAAAACAATTATTATTGTTCTTTTGGTTCCCTCTTAAGCGGTAATACACCAGACATCTCTCCGATCACATTAACAAGGTCACTGTCAGAAGGAAGTACAATTTTTGCATTGTTTTTGAGTGCAGTTTCCATTGCTTGCAGTTTTCTTAACAATTGTGCATTGCCAACAAAATAAAGTTCAGCTGCCTCGTTTACAAGTTTGATTGCCTGCGCCTCTCCCTCCGCTTCCAGAATCTTTGCCTGTCTGATTCCTTCGGCCTTCTTGATTTCTGCCCTTTTTACACCATCCGCATTGGTTTCCGCAGCTGTTGCAAAGTCAATGGCAGCTATCTTCTCATTTTCCGCCTTGACAACCTTGTTCATTGTCTCCTGGACATCTTTTGGCGGATCAATCTCTTTCAATTCGGTCCGAAGGATTTCAATACCCCAGTTTTTAGTCTCAACCTTAAGTGTCTGGTCAAGATCTGTATTGATCCTGCCTCTTTCACTATTTGCTGATCTGAGTGAAAGGGTACCGATGATGTTTCTTAAGGTGGTTCTTGCGAGGTTAACTACCTGCACACGATAATTTGTTACATTATACATCGAGCTCTTTACACTCTCCTCGTCGGATTTAACCTTTAAATAAACCTGTGCATCCACGGTTGCATTCAAATTATCGTTGGTTATAATTACCTGTGGATCTGCATTAACCAATTGTTCCCTGATGTCAACAAGATAAAGCTTTTGAAAGAAAACCAAAACCCAATGAAACCCGGGCTGGGCAAACCCGGTATATTTTCCGAGGGTTTCGACAAGGCCGCGATGTGTCGGCCTTACAATCCTGATTCCAATTAAGAAAAAGAAAAATAATACTGCCGCTACTATGATTATTGTTTTAGCAATAATACTCATGGAACACCATCCTTTTTTTAATTATTTGAATTGAGATTATTCCTGTGTTTTCCGATTGTCAAGAAAAAATCAACTCTTGCCATCTAAAATTTAAAAGTGCACACTTTAAAATTTAAAAGTGCACGCCACAAATAATATAATCTAAAACCAAAAATGAAAGATTTATACAAACTGGCTGCCCCAAGGTGTGAAATTTATATAACCAGTCCATTAAAATCACTTATAGCCAGCCTGCAAACCGGGTACTAAACTAAAATAAGCAATCTGTCGATAACAACCTGCTGTCTTATTCCTCAAAAAAAGTAATCCCAAGCCCGCCAATTCCAAGATGAGAGCCCACAACTATTCCTATATTTGTCCTTATTATCTGAGCAGGATTAAATCTTTCCCTGACTTGTTTTTCCATTTCATCAGCTTCTTCTTTTGAGGCAACATCGCCAATGGAAACAGTCAACTTCCCTTCCCCTTTGACCCAACTCTCCATAGAATCCAGTACTTCCCTTTTGGCTAATTTCCAACTTCTTGAATTTTTATAAAGCGAAATTTCTCCATCCTTAAGGGTGAGAATAGGTTTTATTTCCAGTAAGTTTGCCAGTTTTCCCTTAATTTTGTTTATTCTTCCACCCTTGATCAGATTATCAAGCGACTTCGGAAGAAAGAATGAATTTATTTTTTTACGGAAATCAACAATTTCATTTATTATCTCATTCTTTGTACTGCCCTTATCAGCTATTTTTGCTGCCTTCAAAGCCATGAATCCGCAGGACATGTGTACAACTTCGGAATCCAGAACCTCTATGTTTTTTTCTTGAAATTGTCTGGCAGCTATTTCTGCAGAATTCAAAGTACCTGAAAGCTTACGGGATATGTGTATGGAAATAATCTCTTTACCCTGGTTAACCAGCGAATTGTAAACCTTTATGAAATTACCCGGCGTAGGCTGGGATGCCTGGGGCATTTCTGAGGAATCCTCTATCATTTTATAAAAATTTTCTGGCTTAATATCTATTCCGTTATCAACATATATCTTGTCTTTAAATACCACTGACAATGGAACTACAATAAGATCATAACCCTTACAAACATTTTCTGGCAAATCGGAAGTGCTATCAGTAACTATTGTGATTTTGTTCATTTTAAATATTCTATATAAAATTAAATTTATAATTATAATATTTTAGCATTGCTCAGAGTTAAAAACCAAAAATACTTTACAGATATTATAATAAAAAATTTTCAGCAGGATTTTTAATTAATCCCATATACTGATTTAAAGAATAATCAGTATATCTTCTTCTTTTTTATAATCTGTGCATTAAAAACAGAAGAAATAAAAAATAGTATTCCTATCTTTTCAAATATTACTCTTTCATCGGCATTTTTCTTAAAAGCAACAACAAGCTGGTACACTGTAAACATCGCCAGAAGAATATATATTCACCATCTGAAATTATTCCATCTGCTTTGAACTCTGAAGAATTAAATGATAT
>JAJFVM010000220.1 GCA_021371805.1 bacterium | reverse complement strand
AACATTTCATTGACACTGATACCTCTTCTTGAAAGATATTTTCTAACCTGGTTTTCGTTTGAAAGCCTCAGCATGTTGTAATTTTCCTGTGAATCATCCTGCCATATACGGCGGTCAAACATAAGTGCCACGCAATCCTCGATGCTTTCCCATCTGTCATCACTTGTTTCTCTGAGGAAAATTTCCTTTCTCTCGTTTTCATCAAAAAGCTCCAGAATTGTCGCAATTACATCTTTTAATATGCCTGCCCATGCTTTAAAAGACCCAAAAAGATAAATTCTTTCAGATATTTTATGATTTTCATCATTTTTATCGGGATCCCATTTGTCTTTCAGGGTATATTTGGTGATTATATTCAGAAGCCTTACGACATTTTTTCTTTCAAATTCTCTGAGTCTGTCAGATTCCTCGATATCCATATCAAGCGGAGGTGAAGCAATGAATTTTTTAAAAACGGTTTGCCTTAACCTGTTTGTGGTTAAGGGTTTTTTGTTTGTTGAGCTGTATTCCTCTATATATTTTAAAATCAAATTTTTCTTATCTTCTATTATGCTGTCATAGATGTTGCTCTCGATCATGTTGATTGCTGCTGATTTCTTTTTGCCTTTGCCTGTTAAAAATAATACGAATCCTGACTCAGATTTGGGGCCTTTTTGGGACATATATTCTTTCCATTCTTCTGCAAAAATACTTGCCCATTTATTAATAAGAACTGATGTAAAAAATGGCATTTGCCTTAGCTTGTCATGCGCAACCAGATTTGTTTCCTTCAGTAATTTAATATCAGGATCAATATATACCTTACACTCAATTTCTTTTCTATCTGCCCATATTTGAGCGGCAGCTTTATGTTGACCGTCAAATAGCAGTATCTTGTGATCCGTAAGCCTGCAGACAGAAGGGGTAAGCTGAGTATTTACAAGAAGATGTCTGTAAAGATCCAGCAGTCTCGCCATTTCAAGGGGCCTTGGCTGCAGTTCTTCGTCATTATGTATATATTCAACAGGAAGAACAATATAAAAATATTTAAATCCGGTTGAAGGACATACTGATAAGGGAAATACCTTTATATCATTATTTTTTTCAAGTGTTATACTTATTTCATTACCGGCTTGTTTGAATTCTGCCTTAATCTTTCCCTCGTAGTTGTTTTCATGCAGCTTTAGCTTAATGACATCATTCAGTTTTTTAAGTCCGTTTCCTTGAAAAAATTTTTCCATCTCCTTAATTGAGTTATATTCCGTAAGCGACAATTCTCCTAATTCCTTGTGATGTTTTTTACAGACAGTAACAAAGTTCGAAGAATCAAATTTATCCTGAAAAGCTACGGGTTTAATATGATGAAATTCAATTTCTGATTTTTTATTTATTGCTTTTTTGTCAATTGCACAGATTAATTTATCGTTTATGGTATTTTTGGAAATGATTACCTCTTTATCTTTTACAGAAGGCTCCGGATGTGCTGACATTATTAACCTCCGAAAATTATTTATTTTTTATATAAGTAAGTAAATATATGAGAATTATAATATGTAATATTAATAATCTAAAGTAAGTTTATATATTTAAATAAAAATTAATAAAAGCAGGCTAAATAAAAATTGATATTATATATTTACTGAAAGTTAGCAATAACAAAAAGCATATTGAGAAGCCAAAAGCCATTATGGAGGATGGTTATAGAGCATGTTTAATAAAACTTATATCAATATATTTTCTTCATTTAATCTTAAAAAATTATTAAAAAAATTTTTTAATTTTTAAATTAAAGATATAATATCCATTTAATTCTGATAATTATATCTTTTTTATAAAAGGAGATCATGGGTTTGATTTTTTATGGAAAAATTTAAGACTTTTTTTAATAATATCCATTCTTTTTTAAACAATTTATTCAACAGAGCTCAGTTCTATATTGACGAACAGGGTAGAATTGAGGGGGATTTTGAACAGAACTACTGGTATATCAATAACGGGTTTGTAAGGGATAAGCTTCATATAAAAAAAATCAATATAAACAAAGTTACGACAATAATTGTATTTGCAATAATATATTTTGCTATTTGTGTTGTTTTCAGGCCATGGCTGATTTTCAGTCTGACTACTACGGCCGGCGGGGATACGGGAACTCACCATTACGGAATAAAATTCATGATAG
Organism: bacterium; assembly: GCA_021371805.1. Lineage (GTDB taxonomy): Bacteria > Actinomycetota > Humimicrobiia > Humimicrobiales > Humimicrobiaceae > JAMDDL01. The sequence goes on along the minus strand of JAJFVM010000220.1, from coordinate 5,431 downwards.
ATAACCTGCTGCCCAAATTCAGGGTTACAGGCTGGTCAAACGGTTGGTTTGCGGGAATGCCGATTATGCAATTTTATTTCCCCTTTCCCTATCTTGTGGTTGCTCTTTTAAGTAAAATTATTCCATATAATATAGCTTTTAAGATTACTACCGTTCTGGGTTCTTTTATCCTGCCTGCATGCACCTATTGGATGGTTAAACTGTTCAGATTCAAATATCCCTATCCGCTGCTGGGTGCACTCGCAGGCTCGCTGTTTTTATTTATTGACAGTTTTTCGATTTACGGAGGAAATTTCCTGAGTACGCTTGCCGGGGAATTCGGATATTCTTTAAGCTTTGCATTGGGGTTTTTATTTATCGGGACTATGCATCTGGGTCTTGAACGGGGTGCAAAATTCAACTGGCTTTTTGTTTTGAATTGTTTTATTTTAATGGCTGTTGCTCTTTCTCATGTCCTCACAATAATATGTCTGTTGATGATGCTGCCGTGGCTGCTTCTGGAAAACAGAAAAGGAAGAAATATATGGTATATGGTTTCCGTACTTTCATTAGGATTTTTCCTGACAGCTTTCTGGAGTGTTCCTTTTGCCCTTAAGCTTAAATATACACCTAATATGGGATGGGAGAATCTAAAAAATTTTAAGCCTTTAGCTCCTAATCAGCTTATCCCTGCTGTTGTATTGGCAGTAATAGGCCTGATAATTTATATAATTATTATTTCCAGGAGAGACGATAAAAGAAATATTATGCTTACCATTTCATATCTTCTGCTGACTCTGGCATTTTTCATTCCAGGCGGCGGCAGAATATGGAATGCAAGATTTCTGCCGTATATTTATATTATCGATCTTCTGCTTGCGGGGTATTCTTTATTTATTTTGTTTGGAATTCTTATGGTGTATCTGCGTAAATACAGGATTTCAGCAAGTAAGATTTGTGCACTTCTTTTTGTGCCTTTGATTGCAATAACGGCTTTTGGAACAATCCTTTCGCTGCGCCCCAAAGCCATAGGCTGGGCAACTTATAATTATACCGGTTATGAGAAGAAACCTTATTGGAAAGTTTATAGTGATATGATGGCTTATATTGATTCGAAACCGGAAGGAAGGTGGATGATCGAGCAAAATCATGATGCTCTTGAGAAGCTTGGTACAACAAGAGCTTTTGAACTGATCCCGTACTGGACAAAAAGTGCAACCATGGAAGGACTTCTGGTTGAGGGTGCTTTTACCGCACCTTTCCACTGCATAAACCAGGCCTTACTTTCAAAAAAGCCAAGCAACGTTATACCTAAAATAAAGCTTCCGGCTCTTAATGTAAAACTCGGTATTGAAAATATGAAAATGATGAATATCAGATATATGATTGCAAGTTCTCCTGAGGTTATAGCGGAGCTTGATAAAAGTCCTGATGCAAAGTTTATGAAAAATTTTGATGTTTTTAACTTTTATGAAATAAATACGGCCAATAAATATGTTGAGATTTTAAAGAGTGTGCCGGTTAAAATTAAGACAGAAAAATGGTACGACACTGTTCTTCCCTGGTTTAAGTATGATAATTCAAACAAGGGTTATATTATATGGGATCAGGGAGAAAAAGGACTGGAAAATTTCAGGGAAATAACGCCGGACATGGTTACTAAAGTTGGCAGTGTCCCTGTAAAGACTGACGGTGAGGTGCTGGAAGAACATGTTGAAAATGAGAAAATAACTTTCAAAACAACTGCAATAGGAGTTCCCCATTTTATAAAAATATCTTATTTTCCCAACTGGAAAGCAATTGGTGCTGACGGTCCTTATGCAATTTCTCCATCATTTATGATGGTTATCCCAAGACAGGAAAACGTGACTTTATACTACGGCTCGACAACAGAGGATGTTATCGCACGGACTTTAACACAAGCTACATGGGTATTTCTTATTGTCTTTTTAATTGTTGACAGGACAAAATACATTATTTTAATTAAAAAAAATAAAAATAAGGGATAAAATATCCGAAACCTGAGATTACTCAAAATAAAAATTTGTGTTTTTAAAACTTATTGACCGCCAAAATCCTATTTTCGAGGACTTTGGTGGTCAATATCAATTAAATAAAAATTGCAACTTAAAATTATTTTATGGCTTTTCTCTTCTATCTGGTTATTTTATCTTTTCTCTTTTGAGGCATGACAATTATTATCCAGTATATAAGACCAACCATAATCGCACCGCCAATAATATTACCCAGAGTAACAGAAAGCAGGTTTCCGAACAAACCATAAATTGTAAGGTTGCTTAAATTTAAATCCGGAGACATTTTAGCAACTGCTTCAATAACCTTTGGATTGTTTTTTAGTGTAATCCCGAATGGGATAAAATACATATTCGCAACACTGTGTTCAAATCCCATGGCTACAAAGGCAGTGATAGGGAAGACAATTGCTGCTATTTTGCTGATAATCTGTCTTGCTCCAAAACACATCCAGACTGCCAGACAAACAAGAGCATTACAAAGTATGCCTCTTGTAAGGCCTTCGGCAAATGTCAGATTTACTTTGCCTGCTGCAATCACAACAGCTTTTGCGGCATACCCGAAAGAACCCATCTTCCAAAGATTTGTATAATACATCAATAATACAGCAGCAAGTGAACCTATGAAATTTCCTATGTACACAATAACCCAGTTTTTTAACAGCTGGCTAAATCTTACAACTTTCGATGCCACCCCCATTACTATAAGATTATTTCCGGTAAATAGTTCGGCTCCGGCTACAACCACTAAAACAAGTCCTACGCAAAAAACAAGTCCTCCAAGCAGCTTGGTTAAACCCGAAGGGAGGGTAGAGTCAAAAGTCACCAGAGTAAAAAACATTCCTCCGATAGCTATGAAACTGCCTGCAAGTATCGAAAGAAAAACAACACCCCAGAATGGTAAATTTGCCTTTTTAACAGCTGCTGCCTCAACTTTTTTTGCAATATCTGCTGACGCATAGTCATCAAAGCTGACATCATTTTCTGCCAATCTGCTACCTCCTTTTTTCTTTTGTTTTATTATTTATCTTTAGTAAAAACCAAAAAGTATTTATTATCAGAAATACAAAAGTGTTTCTGAACAAACATAAAAAGTGATATAAAACTGTTTATCTGAAATTTGCAAAAAATACTTTATGAAACAAAACTATTTATGATTTTTTACCTAAGCGGTTTTTTAAATAATATTTTAAATAAAAATAAATATTAATAATCAATATGAATTTCTCCGCCAAAAACAAAAAATATCCGGATCCGGCTGTTGTTGCCTGTTATTATTGTATGATCCGTATTTTCAGGAACATAAAGAAAATCTCCTTTTTTAACATGATGTATTGTTCCTCCGGCTTCGATAATGCCTTTGCCGGCAAGCACATATAATGATTCTTCAACATTATGTGAATGTGTAAGAGAGGTTTTATCTTTATCAAATTCAACAATTCCAAGATTTAAATTTTTCGTATTAATTAAACCCTGGGAACCAAATGCAAATCTTACCCACCTGTCCTCGAATATTTTTTTATTTATTTCACTTTCATTAAACTTTTTAGGTTTTAAATTTTCACTGTCCAAAAGAACTCCTAATTAATTCCAAGCTCCTGACTTATGAGAGCTTTATTGAATCCGATTATTACTTTACCATCTATGTCAATTACAGGGACACCTGGTTGTCCGGATTTATCTGCCATTTCCTGAACTTTGTCTTTTTGTATCGACAAATCAATATCTTCGAAATTAAAATTATTTTCTTTCAGATAATTTTTAGCCATTGTGCAATATGGGCATGCAGGTGTACTATAAACAATTATTTTTTTCATTAGATAAACCTCTTAAAAAAAACTTATAAAAATTTTTGGTATATTTTATCAAAAAAGAAGTAAATATAATAATTTTTTTTATATTAAATTTAAAAAATATTTTATGTATTTAAATTATTTTAATATGCTATATAAATTCAATTAATTTAAAGTCATCTCTTTGGTCTTGATGTTGACCAGCATTATTAATAATTAGTGAAAAAAAATGAAAAATTCATTATTATTAATCATATACTTATATAAATTGAAGTAAAAAAATATTAAATAAAATTTAAGACCGGTAATTTAAATGAAAAAAGAAAAAATATTAAAATTAATAAAAATATCTTCAATAATTGCAGCAGTATTGATGATAATGAATATTTTTACTTTTCCAATTTACGCACAGGATTCAGATAAGGGATTTTTAAAATTTTTATCAGCTATTAAGGGTGCCGGTTCGCCAAACTTTCTTAAAGGTGCAAATGATGTTTTTGTAAGCGGAACCAAAGCTTAAGTTGCTGCTTCAGGAGATAATGCCATGACAATTATCGATATTTCCGACCCTACGGCTCCTAAATTTGAAGGGTCGGTGAGTGGTGCCGGAGAGCCGAATTATCTGGGCGGAATTTCAAAATTATTTGTTGTCGGAAATTATTGCTATGCGGTAAGCTATAATGACAATGCTTTCGTTATAATCGACTGTTCAGATACTAAAGCACCTAAGATAAAATCAGCAATCAGGGGAGAAGAAACCCCGAATTATTTGAAAGGCGCAAAAGATGTTTTTGTCGATAAAAAATATGCATATGCAGTATCTTCAATTGATAATGCACTGGTAATCATAAATATATCCGATCCTTCGGCTCCGGTTGTGGAAGGATCAATAAACGGAACAGGCAGTGGCAATTATCTGGGCGGAGCAAGCGGTATTTTCGAGAAAGATGGTTGGGCATATGTAGCCAGTGCCAAGGATAATGCTCTTGCAATTTTTAATGTGAAAGATCCAAAAAATATAAAGTTGGCCGGAGTTATTGATGGTGCAGGAGAGCCAAATTATCTTGGCGGAGCAAAAAGTGTTTTTGTAAAAGGTGGTATTGCTTATGTAGCAAGTTCCTCGGATAATGCCCTTTCAGTTGTTGCAATAGATGATCCCCAACACCCTTCTTTGGAGGATGTCATAAAAGGAAGCGAAATTCAAAATTATATGCAGGGTCCGCAGGCGGTATTTGTAAGGGAAAATAATGTTTTTGTCATCTCCGAAAACAGCAATTCACTGGCAGCATTTGATATTTCAGATCCTTCCAAGCCAAAACTGATCTCTTCTCTGCAGGGGATGGGCAGCCCTAATTTTCTTGGAAAACCAAGAGGATTATTTGTAAGCGGCAAATATGTATTTGTTACAACTTTCGGAGACAACTCCCTGTCTATATTTAAAACAAACATAGGCATCGGTGAAAACGGTGATACAAATACTGATAATAATGTTTCAAGCTTGAGAAAATGGCTCAGGGTTCATAACCCATATTCAATTTAGTTTCTTTGATTTTTTTATTGTTTTGCAATTACGATGACCATATTTTTTTTCAACGGTCGGAATTCCTTCGTTTGTGAATTTCATAG
>JAJFVM010000195.1 GCA_021371805.1 bacterium | reverse complement strand
GAAGAAATTGTTACCGTTCCTGACGGAACAATACAATGCAAATTCTGGGGGCTTGGTTCAGACGGAACAGTCGGAGCAAACAAAAATGCAATTAAGATTATCGGCGATCATACTGATATGTATGCACAGGGTTATTTTTATTATGATTCAAAAAAATCAGGCGGTGTAACAATATCACATTTAAGATTCGGCAAAAGCCCCATAAGATCAACTTATCTGGTTGGTTATGCTGATTATATTGCCTGCCATAACCAGGCATATGTAACCCAGTATAATGTTTTAAAAGGATTAAAAAAAGGCGGTACATTCCTTCTTAATTGTCAGTGGAAACCTGAAGAGCTTGATGAAAAGCTTCCGGCTTCAATGAAAAGATATCTTGCCGAAAACAATATAAACTTCCATATAATTAATGCTACGGGTATAGCTGCAGAAATAGGTCTTGGCAACAGGATCAATATGGTATGCCAGGCTGCATTTTTTAAACTGGCAAACATAGTTCCTATTGGGGATGCAGTTAAATATCTTAAAAAAGCAATAGAAAAAACTTACGGCAAAAAAGGTGCCGACATCGTAAGGATGAACAATGAAGCCGTTGATAAGGGAATAACTTCAACATTTAAAATTGAAATCCCTGCTGATTGGAAAAGTGCCAAAGATTCTACAGATATTACTTCGAAAGAACCTGAATTCATAGAAAAAGTCTTAAGAGTAATGAATAGAAATGAAGGCGACGACGTACCGGTAAGTGCATTTGTCGGGAACGAAGACGGCGTCTTTCCTTCAGGTACATCAGCTTATGAGAAAAGAGGTATAGCAATAAATGTGCCTGAATGGCAAAAAGATAACTGCATCCAATGCAACCAATGTTCATATGTATGTCCTCATGCTTCAGTAAGACCGTTCTTATTTACCGAAGAAGAAATAAAGAAAGCTCCGGACGGAATGGTAACACTTGATGCTAAAGGTAAAGGACTTGAGGGATATAAATACAAAATACAGGTTTCCTCTCTTGACTGTACCGGCTGCGGAAATTGTGCGGATACATGTCCTGCAAAAGAAAAAGCTCTTATTATGAAGCCTCTTGATTCTCAATCCAAAGAGATAGAAAACTGGAACTTTGCTGTTTCCGTTAAACCTAAAGAAAATCTGATGAGCGCCGATACTTTAAAAGGCAGCCAGCTCAAACAGCCTTTATTTGAATTTTCAGGAGCTTGTGCAGGCTGTGGAGAAACTCCTTATGCCAAGCTTATTACACAGCTTTTCGGAGACAGAATGATAATCGCAAATGCAACCGGATGTTCTTCAATCTGGGGCGCTTCAGCACCTTCAACACCATATTGCAAAAATTGGGAAGGGAAAGGTCCGGCATGGGCTAACTCCTTATTTGAAGACAATGCGGAATACGGATTTGGCATGGCATTGGGAATAAAACAATTAAGGGCTAAAATAGCTGATGAAGCTTGCGAACTGGTTGACATGAATATAAGTGCAAACTTGAAAGATGCTTTAAATGAATGGATAACCAATAAAGATGACTCACAGTTAAGTAAAGAAGCCGCCATCAAGCTGATTCCTTTACTTGAAAAGAAATTATCTGATGAAAAAGCGGAAATTTTAAGAAAAGATATCCTTGATAAAAAAGATTTTCTGACTAAAAAATCCATATGGATATTAGGCGGAGACGGCTGGGCTTATGATATAGGTTATGGCGGTCTTGATCATGTAATAGCTTCGGGAGAAAATGTAAATATTTTAGTTTTTGACACCGAAGTATACTCAAACACCGGAGGGCAATCTTCAAAATCTACTCCTACGGGAGCAGTTGCAAAATTTGCTGCATCAGGCAAAAAAGTCAAGAAAAAAGATTTAGGCATGATTGCCACAACTTACGGTTATGTTTATGTTGCTCAGGTTGCAATGGGAGCAAATAAAAATCAAACTTTAAAAGCTATAATTGAAGCCGAAAAATACAACGGACCATCCCTTGTTATTGCTTATTCGCCATGTATTAATCATGGTATTAAAATCGGAATGGGCAAAACCCAATTCAGACAAAAGCAGGCAGTTGACGCAGGGTACTGGCACCTATACAGATTTAACCCGGAATTAAAGGAGCAGGGTAAAAATCCGTTTATTCTTGACAGCCAGGAACCAAAAAAATCATTCAGGGAATTCTTAATGGGAGAAGTAAGATATTATTCATTAACTAAAACTTTCCCTGAAACTGCTGAAGAATTGTTTAA
>JAJFVM010000166.1 GCA_021371805.1 bacterium | reverse complement strand
CCGGAATAATTTTTATGAACTATATAATTAAATCCTGTTTTTAAAGCTTCACCTTTTCCCTGATTAATATCATGATTAATAACTGTCAGTTTGCCGGCACAGTTTGAATTCAATTTCTGAAGGACTTCAACAGTGTTATCGGTGGAACCATCGTTAACTACTATTATGTCAAGATTATAGTCTAAACACTTTTTTATTACACCCTCAATATATTTGCATTCGTTATATGAAGGTATCAATATAGCTATTTTTGACAAATCAGTTTTATTAATCTCGTTTTTCATCAGCTTTAAAATTCCTGTATATTTCAGATTCGGTAATGATTACATCAACCTTTTTATCATGAGAACAAAAAGGAACTTTACTAATTATCTGCAAATCAAACGAAAGTGCAATTTTTTTTATGTTTTTTTTAAGTTCAGGAGATATCTTATCATAAAATCCTCCGCCATAACCAATGCGGTTAAAATTTAAGTCGAAACAAATACCCGGAACTATTACAAGATCTATATTCTCTAATTTTGCTTCTTTGCATATTGATTCTTCAGGTTCTGAAATTCCTAAACTGCCTTTTTTTAAATCCTTATCCAAATCGGAAATATAAAAAGTTTTCATTTCGCTATTGATAATTTTCGGCAAAACAATTTTTTTGCCTTTTATTAATGCATCCTTGATTATAATTCTTGTATCAACTTCACTTCTGAATGGATAAAATATAAATATTGTTTTTGCTTCTTTATATTCAGATAAATCGATAAGCTTTTCGGCAATCAGTTGACTCTTAGTTGCATGTTCTGCAGCAGAAAGGTTGTCTCTTTCTTTTTGTATCCTTTTTCTGATTATTTTTTTTTCAAAATCCGGATTTATATCAGTCTTCATAAAAAGTGGCGGCTAAAGCTCCTGGACCAAGATGTGAACCTACTATACAGCCGATGTCACCTCTTATAAATTCCTTTGGGCTGAATTTTTCTTTAATTTTTGCCGCAAACTTGTCACCCTCATCTTTCATATCCGAGTCTCCTACAAAAACATGAAGATTTGAAGGATTCTTTATCATGGACTCCATTAAATTAATGATTTCCTGTCTGCCTTGTTCCCAGCGCCTGGTATTTTTATATGGCGATACTTCACCATCATGCAAAGTCAGAATCGGCTTTATTTCAAGCAGGGAAGCAAGCAAGGCTTTTGCTCTTCCGATCCTGCCGCCTCTCTTTAAATATTCAAGGGTGCTTGGAATAAATAATACCGTTACTTTTTCTTTATATTCTTTAACAGCTTTCATTATTTCTTCCTTTGACTTTCCTTGGGAAGCTAATTCTGCGGCTCTTACAGCTATAAAACCGCATGGCATGTGGACTTTTTCAGAATCTATTACCGTTATGTCTGCACCACTTAATTCTTTGGCTGCAAGCTCTGCCGAAACAATTGTTCCTGACATTTTTTTTGAGATTAAAATGTTAATGATACTGTCATGTGATTTTAAAAGTTCCTTGTAGGTTTCCAGAAAATCACCCGGAGTAGGTTGTGACGTGGTGGGCATTACAGGGCTTACCTTGATTTTATTATAAAATTCTTTTAATGTTATATCTTTTTCATTATCCCTGTAAGTTTCATTTCCGAATATTACATATAGTGGAACAACTGTAACATTGTATTTTTCGCAAATATCTTTAGGTATATCTGAAGAACTATCGGTAACTATTGCTACTGGCATTTTTCCCTCCATGACCATATTTATTTATGTTAATTTTAATTACAGCCTGATCTATTTGAACAATAAGTTTATTTAAAAATAACCGAATATTATTAAAATACATTTTACCTGATATTTTAGACTTTGAAAAATTAAAAGAGTTTCTTGTGCTTTTATTTTCTGATAATGAAAATACTGTATGTTTTTTATTTTAACATACTTTTAATTTAAAAATAATTATAAAAAATCTATTTTTTGGTATAATCAGCTAAGTTTTGAATTAAGAGTTTGCGGTACTTAAGTTAATTTTTCTTTAATTTATTATTATGGAGAAATCGGTTATGAAAAAAAATATTTTATTTTCAATATATATTATCTTTGTTGTTTTACTTTTAATAAGTTTCGAGATCACAGGCTGTTCACAAAGAGAAAGAATAATTAAAGTCGGAAGCCAGAGTGTTTTATCCGGCGATTATAAGTATTATGGGCAGGAGCAGCTTGTAAGTATGAATCTTGCCGCAAAAGAACTTGCACCTGTCAGGATAGGAGGATTTGATTATAAGATAAGTGTGGTTTCAAAGGATGACGAAGGAAATGCTGAAAAATCATATCTGGTATCACAGGAAATGGTTCAGGAAAATATCTCAGGTGTCATAGGTTCATCATTTAATGCTACGACTAAGGCTGCTCTGCCTATTTATCAGGAATTCAATATTCCCATGGTATCACCCTCTGCTTCCGGGGTTGACTTGAATAAAACCGGGTCAAATTTTTTCAGATTAATTATCAACAATAATCAGGTCGTTGAAAATGTTGCCGGATTTATTATAAGTGAATATAAACCTGAAAAAATAGCCATTATCAATACTGATTCTGAATATGAGCTTAATTTTGTTGACTATCTTGAAAAAACTCTTGAAAGTGTCTCAAGTCAGGAAATAAATATTTTTAAAAAATACACAGTAAAACCTGAAACAGAGGATTATAAACTTCTGGCTGAAAATCTTTTGATTGATGATTGCGATTTAATTTTCTTTTGCGGAGAGTATGATATCCTCGCAAAGGTAATAAGTGCAGCAAGAGAAGCTGGAGTCTCTGCAAACTTTTTAACCGAAAAATTAGGGATGGATGAAGGTATAACTCAATTAGCGGATGCTAAAGCTCTTGAAGGATTGATTGCCGTTGTCCCGGAACCGCCTTCGCTTGCAATGTTTTCAGAGGATCCTAAAGCTGTGGAATTCTGGAGAAAATTCAAAGATATGGTTCCTCAGATTAAAGGAATTGAGATTAAAGAACCGGGTCAGTTTGCACCCTATGCTTATGATGCTTTTTATATTTTAATAGAGGCAATGAAAAAGGCGAATTCCGTACAGCCGGAAGATTATATAGATGTGTTAAGAGATATGGCATATGAAGGTGTTACCGGACATATAGAATTTGATTCAAATGGCAATCTTAAGAGCCCTCAATCTACCGTTTTTATTATAAAAAATGGGACTTGGGTAAGATTTCAGAAATAAAGAATTTCCATATTAATTACGGTATAAATAAATTCAGCATTCCTGATATTATCTTAAAATTGGCGGGCAATTTTCCTATATATTCGCCGTCTCCGTAAACATTTAGTTTATAATCACATGAAATATTTATTTCATTTATTTTGAAAGTTTCCACATAGGGTATATCAAGATGTGTACCCTCATAAACTTTTGGAAAACATTTAATAAAAGTCATTTTCGGCATTGCCTTGATTATGCATATGTCAAATTTGCCGTCAATGGCATCAGCATCCGGAGTTATTTTCATACCGCCGCCATAATATTTCAGATTTGAAACAACCATCATCATTATATTTATATTTCTTTCAATTTCCCCATATTGAAGTTTGAAAACTTTTGGCTTATATGTAATTAATGTTTTATAAACAGCAAAACTATATCTGGACTTTCCCTTAAGAGGCAGTTTTGTTTCATTAGCAAACCTGGTGACTTCCGAGTCAAAACCACAACCTGCAACACCGATGTAATATTCCTTATTGTTGTAAAGACCAAGATCTATTCTACATGTTCTGCCTTGTTTGATAATTCTTATGTTTTCTTCAAGTTTTTGCTTTATTCCCAGAGTTTTAATAATATCATTTCCTGAACCCATAGGGATTATACCGAGATTGCAGTCAGTTCCGGCAAGATTTTTAGCTATATAATGCAGTGTTCCGTCTCCGCCTGCACCGATAAAATTTTTATAGCCCAGATTAATATATTTTTTTGTGGTTTCCTCAATATCCTGCGCACTTTTTGAAATATGTATCTGATAGCTTATATTATTCTTCTTTAATTCTGCCTCTATTTTTTCTTTCTCAAGAATGGTTTTTCCTTGTGCTGCTACAGGATTTAATATTAATATTGTATTATTCATAAAGATTTTACCCTTTTTAAAATACTTGACTAAAAAATTATAAATGTTTTTTTTATATTGAACAATAAGATGCCTTTGTTGACTTTTAAATTTAATTATAATAACCTAAATAAGATTTTTAATTTAAAATAACTAAAAACTTTAAAAGGTGTGACATGAATGTTTTTAATAAGATAATAATTATTCTGATTTTGATAGGTATTATTTGTGTATCAGTAGTAGGGATATTTAATTCTTTTGTAAAAGTATTTAATTGGTCAGATATTGTATCAAAATTGTTTAAACCTGACAGCCAGATGAATCCTTACATATCTGCTCTGATTTTATTGCTGGTAATAATAATTTGTATTTTTCTTTTTATTCTCGAATTTTACAGAAGAAAACCAAAGAGTACTGTTGTTGCAGCGGTAAGAGAAGGTACGGCAATGATTACTTTGGATTCGGTAGCAAATCAGATTAAGGAAAGCATAAGTAAAATAAGCGGAGCAGCAGATATCGTGGTTAAAGTTTTGCCTAAATCCAATGGAGTTATTTTAAATGTTTTTGCAAAAATCTGCTCCGATTGCAATGTACCTGAGAAAATGCAGGAAATAATAAAAAATGCTACAAATTTTGCTGTAAGCAAGCTTGGAATAAAAGTTTATAAAACCAATTTAACTATTGTAAACCTTACAAATATCCAATATGAACCTGCAAGTGCAGTTATTCAAAAAAATGAAGTTAAAAAGGTTGATACTGCTGCCGATGAAAAAACAGGCAGCACATTAAATAACGGGAAAGAGCATCTTCAAAACTCTGAATATATAAATAATTCTAGCGATATAAATAAGGAAATAAATAATAATTCTGAAACTGATCCGGATCTAAAAAAATAATCACTGTGACTTGAATTTTTTTAAAGAAGCGGACTTAGTACAGTGGTAGTACATGAGCTTCCCAAGCTCAAAGGGCGGGTTCGATTCCCGTAGTCCGCTCCAAAGGCAGGATTTCCTTATTTTTTATAAAATAATGCCTTTAAAATTTAACCATATAAGCAATTTTAAAAAAATATCTCAAAAAAATAGCAATTACCTTATTACAGGTGCTCCCGGAACAGGCAAGAGTTATTTTTTAATTCAGTTTATCAAATACCTTATAACGGAAAAAAAAATAAATCCGCGCAGGATCTTAGTTTTTACTTTTAACAGGAAAACCTCAAAATTTTACAGAGAAGAAATTTCCCGGAATCTGGGGAAAACGCTGCAGGAAATCCCTATATTGACTTTTTATTCTTTCTGTCTTGATTTTATAAACAAATCGAGAGCAGATGAAAGTCTCAGGGAATATGATTTTAACTATTTCAAAAATCCGGATAAGGAAAATAAAATCAAGTTCAATGCATATTTTAAAAAAATAACCGGGGAAGTAAATTTATTAAATGCTCCTCAACAATGGGATCTGATTACTTCGATTTTAAACAATTTAGACCAGGATAATTATTTTCATATAACAAAGTTGCTAAAAAGCAATGATTTTACGAAAGTCAGTGTAATTCAGGAAATTTTTGATTATATTTTAAGAGCCCAGGAAAATGCGTTTGATCCGGAATACCTGGCCGGCAAATTTACACCTTATGTAAATAAACTTATGTCTGAGATAAATAGTATTTACTTTCAATATAGTAAAAAAATGCAGGAAAATGATTTTTTTGATTATGGAAGAATTTTGAAAGATACTGCAGATATATTAAAAAATAAAAAAACCGTTTCAGACTTTTATAAGCAAAATTACGAATTTATTATTGTCGATGATTTTCAGGAGCTTAATTTTGCATGCAACGAAATAATAAAAAGCATATCCGACAGAAATATAATATTTTTTGGAAACGATGACGAATTGGTTTACGCATTCCGGGGGTCAAATATTTGCAATTATTTTAATATTTACGATGATCTTTACCCTGAAAATGTTATTACCTTAAAAAATAATTTTAGAAATAATTATATTATTAACGAGTTTTCAAATAATTTTATCAGCAGAAATAAAGACCGGACAGAAAAAAGATCAAAATCAATTCAAAAAACTATAGATAGCGGAGAAACGGTAATATCAAGCTTTAACAATCTGCATGAAGAATTAAATTTCATGCTTTATAAAATTTATTTTCTTCATCTTGTTAAAAATATTGAGCTAAGCGACATGGCGATTATTTTAAAAGGGTCGGAATTTGAAACAAATATTATTGAAAATTTTTTATCTCAAAATCAGATTGTGTATTATCTCAGGAACTCCCGGTCAATACTGGGAAGTAAATACGTAAAACAAATTCTGAATTTTTGTAAATTGTGCATTCTTATCAGTGATTATAACAAATTGCGCAAAAGTACATTAAAAAAAGAAAATGCAGAAAACCAGGATAAAACATCAGACCTTATTGATGAATTTGTTAAATACATGCTTTTTTCAGAGTTGTTTAATATAGATCCCTTATTTTTCAAAGAGATTGAAACAGCTTATATCAGGAGTTCTTCTAAAAAATCATGCAGAAACATATGGGATTATCTGATAAAAAACTTAAGAAGCTTTAAGAAGATTAATATTAATAGTTATTGGATACTTAAAAAATTTGTTATTTCCGTAAGCAGATTTTCAAAAAAGACCGGCTCAAATTCTTTTGATTTTTTTATAAACTTGATAAAAGACAGCAGAGTAGGATTTTTTGAAAAATTAAAGAATTACGATAAAGCAGATTTGATTGAAAAAAATCTTATAAAAGTCCTGAGCGACTACCTTGAAAGTATTAAAAATTTCAGCAAAGATGAATTTCCGCAAAATAATGTGAAAGATTATATGAATTATATTGAAAACCTTAGAAATAATCAGTTTATTGAAGAAATTGAAGAAAATACAAAAGATATTCGAAGTGATGCAGGTATCAGAATAATCAGCTTCTATGAAAGTAAAAATTATGATTTTGAAGTTGTATTTATTCCTTTTTTAAACAAAGGATATCTGCCATCCGATTTTTCTGCTCCTCAAACTTATGACCTGAACATATTCCAGATGTTTGAGCAAAACCAATTTCCGGCAGAAGAAGAAGCAAAAAGAAAACATATTGAAGAGGAAAGAAAAATTCTTAATATGGGAATTTCCAGGGCAAAAAATTATTTATATATTACATCCAATAAATACAAGGGAAAATCACCTTTTTTCCAGGAATTATCCGATGATTTAAAGAAATGCAAAGATTTAATGATCAAAAATCATGAGGTAAGCGCAGTTTCTGATTCGGCGAATTCTGTCTGCAAAAATAAGAAATTAATTCCGGAAAGGATTCCCTTTGAATATTTGAAAAATAAGTGGCTTTTAAAAAAGAAAGCTCTTGTTTCAATGCACAGGATTAAAAATAATATGTATTTTGATAAGGAAAAGTATGACTGTTATTTAGTTTATTTAAAGAAGTTTTACAAACCTGATTTATGGTGGAATTTAAAGAAAGAAACTTTGAATAATATAAATCCGTATGAAATTCAAAAAAACTATTTTTCTTTCAGTTCGCTCGAATCTTATAGTGAATGTCCTTTCAGGTATAAATTTGAATATTTTTTTAAGATAAGAAATGAAGAACAAAAATATTCAATGCTTATAGGCCGTGTTTATCATGAAATAATAAGGAGATTTTTTGAGGAAAGTAAAGATTATAAGGTCGATGATTTATTAAAAATAGCAAGCGATGAAATCAATGCAGCTAAAAGCCAGTTCAAATATGATTTTTATATGGAAGAACTGAAAGAAAACAGCATCACGGATTTTAACAATTTTTATAATTTTTTTGTATCTGAAATAATCACGAATTTACCGAAAAACCTGAATGATAAATCATTTTTTTGTGAAAAAAAATTTACATTTGAATTAAACAACAATACTGATATTACAGGCAAGATAGATTTTATAAATATTATTGATAAAAATACGATAGAAATTATTGATTTTAAATCTTCTTCCGGCAGATATTCCGACAAAGAACTTAAGGAAGAACTGCAATTGAAGATTTACAGACTTGCGGCAGAAATATGTAACTTGTCAGATAAAGATAATATTCATTTTGAGAACAGGGATATAGTTTTAAAATATTATTCTTTAGGAAAAGACAAAGATCCTTTTTCAATAGTACCTTCCGGGTATTATGAAAAAGATGAGATAACGGAAAAGATTTTAAAAATAACGTCAAATATAAAGAATGAAAATTTTGAAATTAACCCCAGGAATTATATGAGCTGCTATTATTGTGACTATAAGATATTCTGTGAGAAATATTATGGAAACCAAATTTGATTTAACTGAAGAGCAAAAAAGAATAATCGAAAGTAAAAGTGAAATAAAAAAAGTTATTGCATGTGCAGGTTCGGGAAAAACATCTGTTTTAACTGCTAATCTGATAAAAATATTAAAAGAAAAATCAGCCAGGCCTGGCGAAGTTCTTGCACTTACTTTTACAAATAATGCTGCTGAAAATATGATGGAAAGAATAAGACAAAACTTTAATAATGAAATAAATTCAGATGATATCAATATTTATACTTTTAACTCTTTTGGTAATTTTATAATTAAGGAAAACAGCTTCGTCCTGGGTTTTGGAAAAAATTTCAAGTTGATAAACGAGGTTCAGTCCTGGCAGATAATTTATGATATTTTTAAAATTTACAGGTTCAAAAAATTAAAAGCAGGAAAAGATATAGGTAAATTTGTCAGTGATTTACTTGATTATATATGGAATTTAAAAAATAACCTTATTACAATTGAAAATCTGAAAAATTAT
Organism: bacterium; assembly: GCA_021371805.1. Lineage (GTDB taxonomy): Bacteria > Actinomycetota > Humimicrobiia > Humimicrobiales > Humimicrobiaceae > JAMDDL01. The sequence continues at coordinate 35,807 of JAJFVM010000166.1, read as the reverse complement.
ATAAATTCCTATAGCAATTATCTGACCGGATATAAAAGCTCTGGCTTACGCAAAGAAGAAGAAGATAAAATACCCTGCATCGATGACCTTTACCATATTTATGAGAATTATGAAATTGTGAAAAGAAAAAATAACTTTATTGATTATTCTGATCAGGTTTTTCTTCCTTATTTTTTGTTTAAAAATCACCCTTCAATTAAAGAGAAATATTCACAGAGATATAAATATATTTTTGTAGATGAATTTCAGGATACAAATAATGCTCAGGCATATCTTCTTTCCATGATATTTGCCAAGGGGAAAAATAAATTAATGGTCGTAGGTGATGATGATCAGGGCATATATGGATTTAGAGGTGCATGTATTGAAAATATACAGAATTTTAGTTATTTCGGGAATAATGCCGGCAAACTTGTAGACACATTCTTCTTAACCACCAACTTCCGTTCCGGAAAAGAAATAATAGATTTTACCAATTCAATTATCAGTGAAAATAAAAACAGGGAAAAAAAGATCGTTAAATCTGAAAGCGGCGAAAAGAAATCTTTGATCATGTTTTTTAAGAAAAACTCCCTTGAGCAGGAAGCCGGGCAGATTTCAGAAATGATTAACAATCTTATTTTGCAGAATTATAAATTAAGCGATATAGCTGTTTTATGCAGAAGAAAAAGATTTAATGAAATTATAAAATCTTTTAAAAAGAACAACATAAGATATGAATTAGTAGGGAGTAAGAGTTATTTTTATGAGCCTGAAATAATTTTTCTCATCTCATGGCTTAAGTTGATTCATAATATAAATGATGATGAAGCACTTGTTTATCTGCTAAAATCTTCTAAATTTAAAATTTCAGACAGAGATATATTTTTTTTAAGAAACGAAAGTAATAAAAAATATAAAGACGACAAACCAGATAACGGCATTTACAATAATATTTTGGAAGGCAGCAATCATGCATTGATCGAAGCCGTAAAAAATGCAGAATTGAATCAATATGTAAGCCGGGCAGCCAAGGGCAGACTTAAACTTTTTATAGATGAGCTGAATCAATACATAAAGAATTCACAAATATTAAACCTTAACGGAATAATAAGTTTTATATTCCATTTTTCAGGTTTATATGATGAACTTAATTCCAGGTTTGGAATACCTGCAAAAAAGAAAATAATAAATGTCGAAAACCTGATTAAACTTGCCTGGGAATTTGAGGATAATAATTTTGATTCAAATTTTGACAGCTTTGTTATTTATCTTAAAGATATGGCAAAAGCTGATTATGAAGACCCTGATGTCCAGGTTATTTCAAAAGAAAATTCAGTTAAAATAATGAGTATACATGCAGCAAAAGGTCTTGAATTTAAAGTGGTTTTTTTACCAATTTTATGGGAGCAGGATTACAAACCAAGAAAAAATCAAAAAAAATATTATGAGCTTCCTTCTCCTTTAAGAAAAGATGGAAAAATATGGACTGAAAAAGGCAATTATGAAAGTATTAAGAAATTTGAAGATGAACTTAAATCTATCATGCTTGAGGAGGAAAAAAGAATTTTCTACGTTGCAGGCAGCCGTGCAAAAGAATTGCTGATTCTTTCTTATCCCCAATATGAAAATTATTCGGATACAACAGACAGTGATATAAACAATAAAAACATGCTTTCCTTCATAAGAAATATTTTTGCTGAAGATAGTAATATTGTTTTTATCGGCAGTGAAACTTTGGATTATCTGGATAATGCCTTTGGATTTAAACCGGCAGCTTATTCAAATGATTTTAAAACTGTTCTTGAAAATTTCATTAAAATAAAAAATGATAAAGATAAACTAAACAATAATAAGACCGGTTTACAAAAATATAAAAATAAAACTGTTAAAGAAGTTATATTGTTAAATGAGTATGAAAAGCTGCTTGCGGAAAACATTAATATGGTATCGGATAATTCATGTAATTCAAGCAGGTATGAAATTTATAATTTGAGTAATATAAAAAGGGAAAATAATATCCTGACGGAAGATAAATTCTTTTCCTTAACGGAAATTTTAACTTTTTTTGATTGTCCGCTTTTATATAAATTCAGATATGTGATGAATATGCCTGAACCAGAAAATCAATCTGCTGATTATGGTGTTAAAATGCATAAATTTATTGAAAACATAACATCCTTTTATTTTAATAACTGTTTGAATTTAAAAAATGAAAATGACGGGAAATCCAATATGCATAATTTTCATTTAAGCCGTATAGTTTTTGATAAAGAAAGTGTTGAGGAAATGAAATTTAAAAATTATATAAATAATTTTTTTAACAGCGGTATTTTAAATTTTGATCTTATAGGCAAAATTTTTCTGGAGCAGCTTTTTTACTGGAAAATAAATGATTTTTATCTTATATGTAAAATCGACAGGATTGATATGATAAATAACGGTTTGGTCAGATTGTATGATTATAAAACTTCAAGCAGTAAAAATCACGATCATAATGACAATTATATTTTTCAATTGAAGTCATATATATGCGGACTGTCAGATTTATTTAATATGGAAGCAGAAAAAATCACCGGCAGTTTGTTTTTTTTAGAGGATGGCGTAGTCAAACAGGTTTGTGTTAAAAATTCAGAAAAAAGTGATATAAAGAATAAAATATCTGAAGGAGTACATGATATCAAGAATCAAAAATATACGAGGCATTCCATGAAAAATTGCAGTAAATTATGCAATTTTAAAAATTTATGCTTTTAGAAATGATTACTAAATATTATTGAATGGCAATTATTATTTTTTTATATATTATTATGGCAGGATTATTCTTATTGGTATCTATTTGATTAATAAAAATCACCCGATCGGTTCGAGCCAATAGGGTGATTTTTTATTCAGTATTTATTGTTTTATTAGTTATACTTCCGTGCACCAGTGTGAATATTTTTTAATTTCATTTTTTACAATTTTAAAGTATATGTTTTGAATTTTTTTGGTTAGCTCTCCCATTTTTCCGTCTCCGACTGTTCTGCCATCGACGTTTCCGATAGATGAAACCTGCGCTCCGGTTCCGCAGAAGAATAATTCATCCGCGGTATATAATTCAGTTCTGTCTATCTGTCTTTCGATTATACTTAAGTCAAGCTCATTTTTAACAAGTTCAAATATGGTATTTCTAGTTACCCCTTCCAGGATGTCATTATAAGTAGGCGGGGTGATAAGTTTTCCATTTTTAACCATAAAAATATTCATTGCACTCCCTTCGCTGACATGCTGGCCATCCGAAGATAAAGTAATAGCTTCTTCATAACCGCCAAGCAGAGCCTCTGTTTTTTGAAGTGCGGCATTAACATAACTTCCCGCAACTTTTGCTCTTGGAGGAATACAATTATCAGGAATCCTCATCCATGAAGATATGCAAACTTTTATAGGTTTTGAAAGATTAAGATATTCACCTAAAGGAATAGTATAAATAAATATATCCTGATCATTCTTAATCAGTTTGGGTCCGAGATCTAAACCGCTGTTGTAAGCATAAGGTCTTATATAGGAGTCTTCTTCATAACCTTCTTTTTTAAGAAGATCTTTCGTAATATTACACAGTTCATTTATTGAATATTTGATGTTAATCATCATTATTTTACAGCTGTCAAAAAATCTTTTATAATGATCTTCCATTCTGAAGACATAATTCTTTTTTTCAGCCTCAGCCCAGTAACTTCTGATTCCTTCGAATACCGCCGTTCCATACTGTAATGCGTTTGTTCTTATATCAACCCCGGCGTCACTTATTGGAATTATTTTACCACCAAAAAACGCAAATTCAGGATGTTTTGATTCCATTACCTGTTCCATTTTTTCTTCCTTAGATTATTTGTAAATATTAAAATTTTCAATTCAGTTATATGAAATATATGTATTTTTTAAGTTAAATTAATCAATAAATTTTACTCTTTTAAAATGGTAATGCAATCAGAAAATAATCATGAAATAAAAAGATAATAAAAAAACTCCGAGTTATCTTTTGCCTTAGTTTGCACCTTAGGCTACTTAACATCTCGGAGTTCCTCTTAGAACTTTTCTCAGGGACTTTTCAAAAATTAACTTAATCCTTGAAAACTTTCGTCTTCATTTTTTTAGCAATTTTTAAAGGTTGCCTCCTGCTCTAAGACAATTATTAATATAACAGTTCGCAATATATATGTCAATATACTTAATAAAATTTTTTTAATTTATTTTTTTAGCTGTTTTATTTGTAATAAGTATAAATAATTCTTAATATAGTAAAAATAATAAAATCTATCTGATAAAAATACAAAACCTTTATGGATATGTTTTTAAATATATTTCAAATATTTATAAGTGCGCTGGTCGTTGGTTTTTCAGGAGCAGTTGTCCCTGGTCCGATGTTTACTTTAGTGGTTTCAAGAACGGCACAAAAAGGTTTTTGGGCATCTTTTTTTATCGTTATCGGACATGCTATAGTGGAATTAATAATTTTACTCTTATTTTTAGCCGGGATACTTAAATATTTAAACAATAGTATTATAATAAAAGTTATAGGCATAACAGGAGGAATAGCCCTTCTTTATCTGGCATTTGATTTAATATATCCAGCGTTAAAAAATAAAATTAAGATTAATTTAAATAAAGAAAATGCAGATAATAAAAATAATAAAAAGAATAAAAGTTTTTCTGTTCTTCAGGGCATGTTTGTGAGCATTATTAATCCATACTGGTATGTCTGGTGGGTTACAATCGGCGCAGCATTTTTATTGAAAAGCATAAAATATGGAATAACAGCTATAAGTTTTTTTTATATCGGGCATATAAGCTCTGATTTTATATGGTATTTGTTTATAGGTTTTTTAATAAGCAAAGGCAGAAAATTCATAAGCCAGAAGATTTATAAAATAATAATAATTTCATGCGGAGTATTTTTAATTTATCTGGGAATAAAATTCATAATTGATTTTATAAAAAGATAATTGTTGATTCATCAAAGATGTTAAATATAAAAGGTACGGAAAATAAGAAGTTTTATTATAATGAACTTTATCATGATTATATTTTTAACTTCAAAGCGTTAAAAGATTTTTATACATACGACTACAGATTGCAGGATTCATATGCCGAAAGAATTAACCATATCAGAATTTTTTATAATAATAAATTCAGGACAGTAATTTCAGATGCTTTATTGAAATATAATAAATCAGCTGACTGCGGCACAAATACGATTGAAAATATCGAACTGCTTAAAGATGAAAATACTTTTGTTGTAATTGCAGGACAGCAGCCTTCAATCTTCACTGGTGCTGTTTTTACGATTTATAAAGTTTTAACGGTATTAAATATAGCCAGATATATAAAAAATAATTTTAATGTAAATGTTGTTCCTTTATTCTGGAATGCTTCGGATGACAATGATTTGCCAGAAATAAAAAGCATTAAAATATCAGGCAGTCAGATGGAAAAAATATCATTGGATGTTCCGGAATATTTTAGCGGATTTTCTTATTCAAGAATAATTCTTCCTTTAGAGGAATTTGAGGATGTAAGCAGAAAATTAATTGAGAGTCTTTCGGAAAATGAGTTTAAAAAGGAAATTGTTGAATTACTGGCATCGGTAATTGATTATGTAAGAACCAATACAAAGAAATCAGATATAAGTATTTCAAAATTTTATTCTTTGATTCTTTCAAAATTGTTTAGCAACTACGGTCTTGTTATTATCGATCCCGAAATACCGGAAATAAAAAAATTATCAAAAGAAATAATAAATTTTGATATAAACAAATTTAATGAGATAAATGCGGTAATAGAATTCAACGGGAAGGAGCTGAAATCAGAAGGATATCATAGCCAGCTTAAATTAATGGCGAATAATCTGGACTTTTTTTTAAATACAGGTAACGGACGCGAGAAAATAAAATGTTTTGATAAAAATAACTTTGTTTTTGAAAAATCTTTTAAAACAAAAAAGAATTCATTTAATAAAAATGAACTTGCAGATATAATTTATAAGAATATTTCCGATGTTAGTTTAAATGTAGTGCTAAGACCTTTATTCCAGGACTATATTCTCCCGAATATTGCAACCGTGTGCGGTCCGGGTGAAATTAGCTACTATGCTCAGCTGAAAGACATTTACACATTGTTTGGAAGCGAACTTCCGATATTATACCCAAGATTATCTGCGACAATAATTGAAAATAAGGTAAAAAAGGTTATGGATAAAATCAATGTAAATTATGATAATATGGAATACAATCAGGATTTTTTAGCTGACATGATTTTAAAAAACATGATGGGTTTTGATTATCATGGATATTTAAATAATCTTGATGTCAAGCTGTCAGATGTCTTATGCGAATATGAGGAAAAAATTAAAAATCAGGGACTTGAAGTAAATGATGCTTTCAACAGGATTAATCAGAACTTAAAGAAAGAAGTTGAAATTTTAGGGAAAAGAATAATCAGCCAGTATAAGAAAAAAAATAGCTTTATTGTTGAGTCATTATCAAAAATTTATAATAATATATTTCCTGAGGGTAAACTTCAGGAAAGGGAAATGAATATTTTTAAATATATAAATAAATATGGTTTTGATTTTATAGATGACCTTAACTTTTGTTTTGAAGCTTTTAATTTTTTACATAAATTTATTGAAGTGAATTGATGGAGAAGTTTAGTATATGGAAGTAGATGTTTTAGCTTTTGGGCCTCATCCCGATGATGCCGAAATGGGATGCGGAGGACTGCTGATAAAATTAAAAAAGCTTGGATACAAAACCGGAATTATTGATTTGACAAGGGGAGAACTTTCAAGCAACGGAAGTCTTGAAATCAGGGAAAAAGAAACGCAAGCCGCATCGGATGTTCTGGAGCTTGACATCAGGGAAAATTTAGAACTTCAGGATGGGAACATAGCTAATGATCCGGAAAACAGAAATAAAATAATAGATGTGTTAAGAAAATATAAACCGGACATGTTGTTGATACCTTTTTATAAAGACAGGCATCCTGATCATGAAAATGCCCATAAATTGATTAAGGATTCTGTGTTTATTTCGGGGCTTGTAAAATATGAAAGAGCCTTAAAGTCATATAGGCCTGATGTTATTTTAAATTATATGCTGCACTTTGAATTTAAACCTTCTTTTATCACAGATATCACTGAGGTTTTTGAAAAAAAAGTAGAAGCGGTTACAGCTTACAAGTCCCAATTCTTCAGCTCAGCTGAGAAAGAAGTGATAACACATATAAGCACGAAAACCTTTAAGGATATCCTGCATAACAGATCAAATTATTTTGGCCTTAAGATTAATGCAAGTTACGGTGAACCGTATTTTATAAATTCAAGTATAAGAATAAATAATCCGATAAAATTTTTCGATTATGTAAGATATTGATATGGTGTTTTATAAAATTTTTAAACAGGTTTTTATTGTTAAATTCCTGTAATTTATGGTTGCTGTTCTTAAAATATAAAATTTTTTAAATTATCTTTTATAATATTTAATACTATGAAAATCGGCATAACATGTTATCCGACATATGGCGGGAGCGGTGTTGTTGCAAGCGAGCTGGGAATAGAACTGGCGGAAAGAGGACATCAGGTTCATTTTATCAGTTATGAAATGCCATTTAAGATCAATAAATATTATAAAAATATTTATTTTCATGAAGTTGAAGTATTGGAGTATCCTTTATTTAAATATCCTCCATACAGTCTTTCATTAAGTGTTAAAATGGCTGAGATTTTTGAAAGTGCCGGTCTTGATATAATGCATGTGCATTATGCCATACCGCATGCTGCTTCTGCTTATCTTGCTCAAAGTATTTTAGGCAAGGATTCCAATTTTAAATTTATAACCACCCTGCATGGAACAGATATAACCATTGTCGGAAATCACAGTTCTTTTTTTAAATTAACGAAATTTTGTATGGAAAACAGCAGCGGCATTACATGTGTTTCAAATTATTTAAAACAATTAACTATGGAAACGTTTGATATAAACAAAGATATCGAAGTCATTTATAATTTTGTTGATACTTCAAAATATAAAAGAAATAAATGCGATAAAAGTAACCTGGGGCTTATTAAAAAGGACGAGTTCGGAATTATTCATGTTTCTAATTTCAGACCCGTAAAGAAAATCAGAAACATAATTGAAGTGTTTTGCAGAGTCAGGAAAGAAATTAACTGCAAATTGATACTTGTTGGTGAAGGTCCTGAGCTTGCTTTTGCAAAAGAAACCGTAAAAAGACTTGATTTAAGCAGTAAAGTATTCTTTTTAGGAAGGAAAGATAATGTAGTTCCGTTACTTAACTGTGCTGATTTATATCTGCTGCCTTCCAAAAGCGAGAGTTTTGGAGTTTCTGCGCTTGAAGCATTAAGTTGTGAAGTTCCAGTCATCGGTACAAATGTCGGGGGACTTAAGGAAGTTGTAGCTGATGGTGTCTGCGGTTATCTTTTTGATCCTGATGATATTGATTCCATGTCAAAAGCCTCAATTAACATTTTAAGCGACAAAAATTTGTTCGGAAAATTATCGGCAGGTGCCAGGGAAACTGCGCTGAAATTTGATTCAAAAGTAATAATTCCAAAATATATTGAATACTACAATAAAATAATTAAATCCTGAAAATGGCAGGATCAATCAATTTTGCTTTATATTATGATCAAATTAAGATTTTTTAAAAAAATAATAGTAAAAACAATAAAATATTTATAATATATATTTAAGGACTATAATGTTTTTTTTAATGTTTGGGCTTACTGTTTCCGGATTTTAAAGTTTAAGTTTAATAGTTGAAAGTTTTGTTTAATAATTATTTATATAAAATATAATAAATTTATAGTATTTAATTTGACAGTGAGTGAAAAGAATTTATAATTAATTTTATTAATGTTTTTGCTAATATATAAATTAAGTAAATCAAACCACTACTTAGGAGAAAAGGATGTCAAGAAATTTTTTCAAAGTTCTGATTTTTATAGTCGTGTTTGTACTTGTATCAAGTTTTGCTGCCATTTTATTTGCAGATGATACAACATCAGCCTCTAAATTACCGGATGATGTGACAAATTATCAACTTACTGCTGCCGATAAGGTTCTTCTTGTAGAACCATCCGTATGCTACATAACTTCCATATTTTATGGATATGTGCTTGATCCATGGACAAATCAGTGGAGCAATTATTACTATGAAGCATTTGGCGGCACCGGTTTTGTTGTAAATCCTCAGACGGGTCATATAGTTACCGCAGGGCATGTTCTTGACATTGATGAAGCCACTTTCAAATATGATCTTATTTATGCATACCTTATGGATGCATACGGAAATGCCGGGGAGCTGGATGCGTGGACGGATGCTGACTGGAACTGGGCTTACGAAAACATAAAAGTTGAAGGTCGTGAAGGGCCTCCTTACGATCTTGAAGTTTACGTTCAGTTCAATACCGCTGTTGCTTCTCAGCCTGAAGGCCCGGGTAAAAGCTCATATTTAAGGGCAGAAGTTGTTTCGATGAGTCCGTTTGATCAGAGAGATATCGGAATAATAAGAATTACTCCTCAAACAGGAAGAGCATTGTCAAGTGCAATCATCGGAGACTCTACAATGATTGAAATTCAGGATGCCGTAACTGTTATCGGATATCCATGGACATCCGAAATAGGACAGGATAATACTTTGAATCCTACAGTTACCAATGGTACGGTAAGCGGCAAACAAATGGTTGGCGGTACCGAATGGGTCCAGATTCAGGGAGATGTGAGACCGGGAAACAGCGGCGGTCCGGTACTTGACAAGAATGGAAATGTAATCGGAATTGTTTCCGCCGGCACAGATAATACAAACAATTATATAAGACCAGGCAATGATATCAAAACATCTTTAAGTACTGAAAATAAACTTGGCATGGTTGACGAGGAATGGAAGACCGGTCTTGTTATGTTCAGGTTTCAGCATTATAGCGAGGCTATTAAACATTTCGATGCAGTTTTAAATTTAAGTGCCGGTCATTTGCTTGCAATGGAATATAAGGCAAAAGCACAAGCCAATATGGGACAGGATAAACCTCTTGTTCAGGAAACAACTACTATTTCCCAGGCTGCTGAAACTACAAGCGCTTCAAGCAGTGTTTCAACAGTATCGACAAAAGCCGGTTCAAAACTTTCAACTACAGTTTTAATATTAATAATTGTAATTCCGTTAGTATTAATTATCGCTGTTGTTGTAATTATTGTGCTAGTAGTTACAAGGAGAAAAACCCAGCCTCCTGTTCAGACTCAACAGGCTCCTCAACAGGTAACCACAAACGTCGAAAAGGAACAAGTCATAGAAGAGCAAAAGCCTTCTGAAAGCAAAGAGGAAAAAGAAGAAGAAGTTAAGTTCTGTCCGAACTGCGGTGCCAAAGTTGATCCGGATCAGGTATTTTGTGCAAAATGCGGTAATAAACTTAAATAATATTTATATTGAAGGTTAATAAAAGTTAGTAGATAAAATATATATTAAATGAAATTAAGGGAGCCATTGGGGTTTAAGATGGTTCCCTTAATTTTTGTTGTTTTTATTGCATAAGTATGTTAAGATTTTTCTTCAAGTTACAACCAATTGATGGAAACTAAGGGATTTTAATGAGTTTTAAATTGAACATGGCAGGATCTTTGCAAAAGCTTTTTCCGGTTAAATTAACCGGAACTGTTTCTATCGTCATTATTGTGCTCGTCAGCCTCATTCTCCTGGGTGTTCTATCCTAACTTCGGATATAATGCCCTAAGAATCTGATTTATTTTTTATTTTTTTCTTTATTTATATCCGTTAAGTTTAATAATATTAGTATTTTATATGTTTTTTAGTATTTATAAGCTGTTAATAAAATTAAAATATAGTTAGCACAGGCAGACAGATTATAAAAAATTATAAAATTTATTTTATAAAATTTATTGAAATTAAATGAAATTCAGAGGAGGAAATGTGAGAAGCGATTTAATGAAAAAAGGAGTTGCACGGTTGCCGCATCGTGCTATTTTTAAATCTCTTGGATTTACAAGTGAAGAAATAAACAGGCCTATTATAGGTGTTGTGAATTCATTTAATGAGCTTATTCCGGGGCATATGCATTTAAGAAGTATAGTTGATGCTGTTAAAGCCGGTATCCGTATCGCCGGCGGAACACCACAGGAATTTTCGACAATCGGGGTTTGTGACGGCGTTGCTATGAATCATCCCGGAATGAAATATTCTTTAGCATCAAGGGAATTAATAGCTGACAGTATCGAAACAGTTTGCATGGCACATCCTTTTGACGGTCTTGTACTGGTTCCGAATTGTGACAAAATAATACCGGGAATGATAATGGCCGCTTTAAGGCTTAATATTCCTTCAATTGTCATAAGCGGCGGGCCAATGTTAACAGGCAGATTAAATGGCAGGGATATCGACTATAGTACGGGTTATGAAGCAATAGGAAAATTCAATAAAGGAGTATATGATCAGGTGGATTTAGATCTTATAGAAGAAGAATTATGCCCGACTTGCGGAAGCTGCTCAGGAATGTTTACTGCCAATACTATGAATTGCCTGACGGAAGCCTTAGGTTTAGGATTGCCTGGTAACGGAACAATTCCGGCAGTTTATTCAAAAAGAATAAGGCTTGCAAAAAAAGCCGGAATGCAGATTTTAGATCTTGTAAAGAATGATATTAAGCCGAGGGATATTGTCAATATTAAATCCGTGACGAATGCTTTAGCAGTTGATATGGCTCTTGGAGGATCAAGCAATACCGTACTTCACATTCCTGCAATTGCCAACGAGGCTAAAATAAATTTTTCCCTTGAGCTGGTGAATGAAATAAGTTCAAGAACACCGAATTTATGCCAGTTAAGTCCGGCAGGCATATTCCATATTTTTGATTTATATATGGCAGGCGGAATTGAGGCGCTGATGAATGAATTATTAAAAAATGACTTGATTGATGGAGAATTACTGACAGTCACCGGCAGAAAAGTAAGAGAAAATGTTAAAAGCGCTAAAATATTAAACAATGAAGTTATCAGAGGTATCAATAATCCGTATCTTCCTGACGGAGGATTGAGAGTATTATATGGAAACATTGCACCGGAGGGCGGAGTTGTAAAGAAATCAGCTGTAGATCCGTCAATGTATCATCATAAAGGTAAAGCAAGAGTTTTTAATGGTGAAGAAGAAGCAGTAGCAGCTATAATGAATGGAGCAATTAATTCGGGAGATATAATAGTTATAAGATATGAGGGTCCCAAAGGCGGACCAGGAATGAGTGAGATGCTTGCCCCTACTTCTGCAATAGCCGGTATGGGAATGGATAAAGAAGTTGCTCTTATCACTGACGGGAGATTTTCCGGTGCTACAAGAGGTGCTTCCATAGGGCATATCTCACCCGAAGCTATGGTTGGAGGTCCGTTGGCTGCCGTTAACGAGGGAGATTTTATAGAAATAGATATTAATAACAGCAGGATCAGTTTGCTTGTTCCTGATGAAGAAATTAATTTAAGGCTTAAAAATTGGAAAGCACCTGAGCAGAAGGTTAAAGAAGGTTATTTAAGCAGGTATGCAAAATTGGTAATGTCAGCTTCCAAAGGTGCAATACTTCGGTAACTTTTTTTAAACTGATCATTGAATTGTTATTTATAAGAGTGTCGGAAAATTTTTATATATTGTTTTCATTATTGATTTGTAATTAAATTAAATAATATTATTTATATATTTAAACATAAACATAAGGATTTTCAGGATTTAATTAATTTTTAATTAAGGATTTTTAATAAATATTTAAATAGCAAATGTAAAAAAATAAACAGGAGAAAAAATGAGCAAGATTAACGGCTCAAAAATGTTATTGAAATGTCTTGAAAATGAAGGCGTGGAATATATTTTCGGATATCCTGGAGGGAAAGTAATTCCGATATATGATGCAATATATGACGAAAAGAAAATCAAGCATGTACTGGTAAGGCATGAACAAGGCGCCGCACATGCGGCAGATGGTTATGCCCGTGCAACGGGAAAAACAGGTGTATGTATGGCTACTTCAGGACCGGGTGCAACCAATCTGATAACAGGTATCGCAAATGCCTATATGGATTCGGTACCGATTGTTGCCATTACAGGTCAGGTAACAACTCCGGAAATAGGTACCGATTCCTTTCAGGAAGCAGATATAACCGGCATTACCGCACCGATAACAAAACATAATTATCTGGTTAAGAATATCAAAGAACTTCCAAATATCATCAAGGAAGCTTTTTATATTGCATCTACAGGAAGGCCCGGCCCGGTACTGGTTGATATACCCCATGATATTCAGGTAGCATTGATAGACGAACAGGTTAAGGGTGAAATAAATCTACCCGGATATAAACCTACAATAAAGGGTAATTTAAAGCAGATAAAAGAAGCAGCCATCAAAATTTCCCATAGTAAAAAACCGGTCATTTTTTCCGGAGGCGGTGTTATTTCTTCAAATGCCAGTAATCTTTTGAGGGAATTTGCAGATTATGCACAAATACCTGTAGTATCTTCTTTGCTTGGCAAAGGAGCATATCCTGAAAACAAAAAACTGTCTTTAGGAATGGCAGGGATGCATGGTGCAAGATATGCTAACATGGCATTTGTAAATACGGATTTAATTATAGGAATAGGAGTAAGATTTGACGACAGGGTAACCGGAAAATTAAGCGAATTTGCAAAAAATGCGGAAATAATTCATATAGATGTTGATCCTGCGGAAATAGGTAAAAATGTAAAAGTTGCAATACCTATTGTCGGAGATGCAAAGTCGGTTCTGGCCGATTTGATTGTCGAATATAAAAAACTAAGTTCTGAAAAAGGGTTGGCAGATTTTTCGCAATGGCTTGACGAAATAGAATGTTGGAAGAAAAAATATCCGGTTCGCTATGATAGAAATACTGATTTAGTTAAACCTGGTTTTATTATTGAAACTTTGCAGGAACTGACAAAAGGAGATGCAATTATTTGTACTGAAGTTGGCCAGAATCAGATGTGGGCAGCTCAGTATTATAAGGTTCTTGAGCCAAGGACATTTATCTCTTCCGGAGGTCTTGGAACAATGGGTTTCGGGCTGCCGGCTTCAATAGGTGCACAGTTTGGCAGACCGGACAAACTAGTTTTTGATATTGCGGGTGACGGAAGCATTCAGATGGTGTCGCAGGAATTTGCAACTGCTGCCATTAATAATTTACCTATAAAAATTATACTTTTAAACAATGGCAATCTTGGATTGGTTAAACAATGGCAGGAATTATTTTACAATGAAAGATATTCGGAAACCTGCATAAAAGGATGTGTGGATTTTGTAAAACTTATTGAAGCTTACGGTGGAGTCGGATTTAGAGTAAAAGAAAAAAAGGATATTGAAAAGGCAATAAAAGATGCAATCAGCATTAAAAATCTTGTATTGATAGATTTCTGGATCGATCCGGATGAGAATGTTTTTCCGTTTGTCGCACCGGGTGCTCCTATTAGTGAAATGTTAGATCATAAGCAGGTGAAAAAATGAATCAAATAATTTCTGTTTTAGTAGAAAACAAATCAGGTGTTTTGGCGAAAATATCAGGACTTTTCAGCAGAAGAGGTTTTAATATCGAAAGCCTTACGGTTGGTCCGACTGATGACGAAAAAATATCAAAAATTACAATTGTGGTTAATACGGATGAAAAAACAGTTGAACAGATCACAAAACAATTGCATAAATTGATCAATGTATTGAAAATACAAAAGCTTGATCCTGGCTGTTCCATTCGCAGGGAATTGGTTCTTGTGAAGGTAAATACAGAAAATAAAAGCAGGGCTGAAATTCTGGAAATAGCAAATATTTTCAGGGCAAATGTAGTCGATGTATGCAAAAGCTCTCTGACACTTGAATTGACAGGAGCGGAAACCAAAATAAATGCCTTTAAAGAATTGTTAAAACCTTATGGTATACTTGAATTTGTGAGAACCGGCATGATAGCTTGCGCAAGAGGAAAAAATATTAAAAAATAATATTTTAATCTTGGCAATTTGAATTTTTCCGGATTCATACACATTACTGTTAGGATTAGAATCAATACGATTTTTTAAAATGAGGAAATAAAATGGAGCATAAACAAAAAATTTTAATAACGGATGATATTTCAGAAAAAGCAGTCAGATACCTGGACGAAGAATTTGAAGTTGTCATTAAGAAAGGTTTGTCTGCCGCAGAATTAAATGATGAAATAGCAGAATATGATGGATTAATAATTAAAAGCTCATCCAAAGTTTCTTCAGAGGTAATAAATAATGCAAAAAGCCTGAAAGTAATCGGAAGACCAGGGACCAATATTGATAATATTGATATGAAAACTGCCACAAGAAAGGGAATAGCAGTTGTTAATGCTCCGATGAGCAATTTAGTTTCAACAGCCGAATTTGCAATTGCTCTTATGTTTTCCTTATCAAAAAAAATCTATCTGGCAAATCATGCTGTTAAATCAGGCAAATGGGAAAAAAATAAATTTAAAGGTATTGAACTTGAAGGTAAAACGCTTGGAATAATAGGGTTTGGGAAAATCGGGTACCTGGTGGCAAAAAAGGCTTTAGGCCTGGGTCTTAATGTTATTTCATATGATCCTTATGTTTCAGAAGATAAATACTGGCAGTCAGGTATTAAAAAGGCAGATTCTATTGAAGATATTTATAAAGTTTCAGACATAATAAGTATCCATCTTCCAAAGACAAGGGAAACTACTGATTTGATAGGTAAAGCAGAATTTCATAAAATGAAAAAGGGAGTATTGCTTATAAATGTTTCAAAAAGCGGAATAATTGTTGAGGACGATTTATATGAAGCAGTAAAGGAAGGCCATATTGGAGGAGCCGGAATAGATGTATTTGAAAATGAACCATGCAGAGAGTCCAGATTATTTGAAGAAGAAAATATTATTTGTACTCCGCACCTGAGTTCTTCAACTGCAGAAGCACAGGAAAAGGCAGATATGATTATAGCCGAGCAGATCAGGAAAGTTTTAAAAAACGAGGTTGCAAGTTTTACCGTTAATATGCCATTATTCAGCCAGGAAATATTCGAATCGGTGAGTCCGTTTATTAAACTGAGCAATAATCTGGGTGCATTATTTTCCCAGCTTTCCGAAGGCAGTCCGGAAGAACTTGAGATTGGCTTTTATGGCAGAATAGCGGAATTAAAAACCAATTTTCTTGTTTCGACAATACTGACAAAAATTTTACAAAAATATACAGATGAAAGAATAAATCTTATAAATGTGAATTTAATAGCGGAAGAAAAGAAAATAAAAATTATGGAAGTTAAAGATCCAAAATCACATGATTATGTTAATTTGATTAATCTTAAAGGGAGAGGAGTCGGTCTTGACCTTTCGGTATCGGGTACAATTACAGGAATTAAAAATATGCCAAGATTTATAGCTGTAGATAAATTTGAAATAGATATGGTTCCTTCAAAACACATGGCTTTTATAAGATACCAGGATATACCGGGGCAGATCGGAAAAATCGGAACGGCTTTCGGTAAACTTGGAGTTAATATAGCTGCGATGCATGTTGGCAGAAAGGTAGTGAGCGGAGAAGCCCTTATGGGCTTGAACCTCGATTGTGAGGTCAGTGAAGAGATGCTTGAAGAATTTAAAAAATTATCGGGTTTTTCAAAGATAAGAATTATTAATCTTTGATACTTTATAAATATTATTATTTATAATTACGGTTTAAAATCAGAAATCAAAATTAAATTGCAATAAGTTGAATAATGTTTTTGCAAATTTTAAATATTTTAAACTTATAAATTTTTAAAAAGAAAGTCGAGATTAAAATGTCACAGAAAATTTTTATATTCGATACAACATTAAGAGATGGCGAACAGGCTCCCGGCATGCATTTAAGCGTTAAAGAAAAACTGGAAATTGCTCATCAGCTTCAGAAATTAAATGTAGATATAATAGAAGCAGGATTTCCGATTTCTTCCAAAAGTGATTTTGATGCAGTTAAAGAAATATCAAAGGTGATAAGAGATAAATCCATAGCTGCACTTGCAAGAGCAAATTTTAAAGATATTGATGCTGCAGGTGAAGCATTAAAAGATGCGGCTAATCCCGTGATACATACTTTTATCTCTTCATCTGATATCCATTTAAAGCATCAGTTAAATAAAACAAGAGAACAGGTGCTTGAAATTACGGCTGAGTCGGTAAAAAGATGCAAGAAATATACCGATAATATTGAATTTTCTGCAATGGATGCTACCAGAAGCGATAAGGAATATCTTGTAAAGATGTTTGAAATTGCAATAAAAAACGGTGCTAAGATATTGAATGTTCCTGATACCGTGGGGTATGCACTTCCGTTGGAATATTCAGGACTTATTGAATATTTGATGAATAACGTAAAAGGCATTGAAAATACAATAATAAGCGTACATTGCCATAATGATCTGGGGCTGGCTGTAGCAAATTCAATTCTTGCTATTAATAAAGGCGCAAGACAGATTGAATGTTCTGTAAACGGGATTGGTGAACGTGCCGGAAATGCTGCAATTGAAGAAGTTGCTTTAATCCTTGATACAAGAAAAAAAGATCTGAATTTTTATACCGATATTAATATCAGGGAAATTGCAAAGACTTCAAATCTTGTTGCTGCCTTGACAGGTTATTTAGTTGCTCCTAATAAAGCCATAGTAGGTAAAAATGCATTTTCCCATGAAGCCGGCATACATCAGGACGGTATGTTAAAGGACAGATCAACCTACGAAATATTAAAACCTGAAGATATCGGCCTGTCAGCCTCAAAGCTGATCTTAGGGAAGCATTCAGGAAGACATGCGTTTGTGAAAAGGCTTGAAGATCTTGGATTTAATTTAAATGAAGCGGAAATAGAAAAATCTTTTGAAAGGTTCAAATCGCTTGCAGAAAAAAAAGGTGCAATTAATGACAATGATCTGAAAGCAATTATCCAGAATGAAACAAGAGAAATAAAAGAATATTTTAAGTTAAATTATTATCATATTTTAAGCGGGACAAATGTGAAGTCAACATCAACAGTTGGTATTGATATAAACGGTAAGTTATTTGAATCTGTTCATTTTGGTGACGGACCTATAGATGCTTCATTTAAAGCAATCGATCAGATTACAAAAATCAGCACAAATTTGATTGATTACAGCATTGAAGCTGTTTCGGAAGGAAAAGATGCGATTGGTGCGGTAAAAATAATAATAAGCAATAATGGCATAGAAGTCCTGGGCAGGGGTATCAGTACAGATGTCATTGAAGCAAGTATCAAGGCATATATAAATGCTATGAACCGGATTGTTGAAAATCAGGAAACCTAAGTAGCTCATTAAGATTTAAATAACAGTGCTTATGATGTTTAATGAAAATATTTATTTTATATTATCTTTGAATTTGATAACTGAAAGGTAAAAATGAGTTTAAAAAATAACAAACCTCAAACCATAGCGCAGAAGATACTGGCCTGTCATTGCGGGAAAGAATATGTTGAAGAAGGGGAGATTGTTAATGCAAATGTAGATCTTGTTCTTGGAAATGATATTACAATGCCCCTGGCTATAGGAGAATTTAAAAAAATAGGAGTAAAAAAAGTTTTCAATAAAAACAAAATAGCTATTGTACCGGATCATTTTACTCCAAACAAGGATATCAAATCCGCAGAACAGGCAAAAATATTAAGAGATTTTGCGGCAGAATATGAAATAAAGAATTATTTTGAAATAGGATGCATGGGCATAGAACATGCTTTGATTCCGGAAGCAGGGCTGGCTGTTCCTGGAGATCTGATAATTGGTGCAGATTCTCATACTTGCACGTATGGTGCATTAGGTGCGTTGTCAACCGGGATGGGAAGCACCGATATAGGTATGGCGATGGCCACAGGTAAAACATGGTTCATGGTGCCTAAAACAATAAGGTTTAACTTTACCGGAAGCTTGAATCCATGGGTCAGCGGTAAGGATTTAATCCTGTTCATCATCGGAAAAATAGGAGTTGACGGAGCTCTTTACAGATCATTGGAATTTACCGGTGACACCATTTCCGGATTATCAATGGACGGCAGATTTACAATGGCTAACATGGTTATAGAAGCCGGTGCAAAATTTGGAATATTTAATGTGGATTCAAAAACAAAAGAATTCTTAAGTAAGATCGGGAAAAGAGACACAGAATATAAAATATTTGGCAGTGATCCGGATGCCGTATATGAAAAAATTTATGATATAAATTCCGATGAAATTGACTTGCTGGTTGCTGCTCCGAATCTGCCCTCCAATGTAAAAAAAGCAAAAGACCTGGGCAATGTAACAATTGATCAGGTTGTGATAGGATCATGCACTAACGGCAGGATAGAGGATCTTAAAATTGCAAATGATATATTGGCAGGCAAGAAGGTCAATAAAAATTTAAGGGTAATTATTATTCCTGCGACTCAGAAGATTTATCTTGAAGCTTTAAAAAGAGGATTTATTGAAAACTTTATAAAAGCAGGATGTGTTGTAAGTACGCCGACATGTGGTCCATGCCTTGGCGGACATATGGGAATTCTTGCGCAAGGAGAAAGGGCCATATCGACAACCAACAGGAATTTTGTAGGCAGAATGGGGCACCCTAAAAGTGAAGTTTATCTTTCAGGTCCGGCAGTTGCAGCTGCGTCTGCATTGACAGGCAGAATAAGCTTACCCGAAGAATAGACTTAATTATATTTGCACAAAGGTTTTTAAAATTAAAGGAGAGAGATGGTTATTAAAGATAAATCAATAAAATACGGAAATAATGTTGATACCGACGTTATTATTCCTGCAAGATATTTAAATACAAGTTCAGAAAGTGAGCTTGCCGCTCATTGTTTTGAAGATCTTGATAAGGATTTCCAACAAAAATCCATAAATAGAAAAATAATTATTGCAGGTGAGAATTTCGGATGCGGTTCTTCAAGAGAACATGCCCCGATTTCGATAAAATCAAGCGGTATAAAACTTATAATCGCAGAGTCTTTTGCAAGAATATTTTTTAGAAATGCAATAAATATCGGATTGCCGGTAATTGCGCATCCGGAAGCGGCAAAAAATATTAAAGACGGAGATGATCTTGAAATTGATCTGGATAACGGAGTTATAAAGGACATAACTACAGGAAAAGAATTTAAAACCAATCCATTTCCTGAATTTATACAAAAACTTATAAAAAATGGCGGCTACGTTAATTTTGTTAAAGCAGAAACGTCTAAGGAGAGTTAATGAAAAAGATAATGGTTATGCCCGGAGATGGAATAGGACCTGAAATAGTAAATGAAACTATAAAAATATTAGATTATATGATTTCAAAATATAATCTGGAAATTGGTTATGAATACGGAGATATAGGTGGAATAGCGATAGATAAATACGGGATTCCGGTTAAAGATGAAACTATTGAAAAATGTAAAAATTCAAATGCTGTGTTACTGGGGGCTGTCGGAGGTCCGAAATGGGATACAACTTTGCCGGGAAAACCAAGACCCGAAGATGCATTGCTTAAAGTGAGGAAAGAGTTAGGGCTTTTTGCAAATTTAAGACCTGTCAAAATTTACAAACCTCTTGTATCTTCGTCAACATTGAAAGAAGAAGTTCTAACCGGGGTGAATATTCTGGTTTTAAGGGAACTAACAGGAGGAATTTATTTCGGAGAAAGAAAAAGGCTTTCGGATGAAAAAGGCGAATATGCCTACGATACGGAAAAATATTATACTTATGAGATAGAAAGAATTGCAAGACTCGGATTTAAAACGGCAAGAATGAGAAGCAAAAAAATAACTTCTGTCGATAAAGCAAATATTCTGGAAAGCTCAAGACTCTGGAGAGAAGTTGTAAACAAAATACATAAGGAATACGATGATATTGAATTGAATCACATGTATGTTGACAATACGTCAATGCAGCTTATCAGAAATCCCAAACAGTTTGATGTAATATTGACATCAAATATGTTTGGTGACATTTTAAGTGATGAAACCGCGATGATTTCAGGTTCAATCGGTCTTCTTCCAAGCGCATCACTAAGAGAAGACAGTCTGGGCATGTATGAACCAATCCACGGCAGTGCTCCGGATATTCAGGGGCAGGGTAAGGCAAATCCGATTGCACAGATACTGTCTCTGGCAATGCTTTTAAGGTACAGCCTTGATTTAGGTTTGCAAGCTGACTTTATAGAAAAAGCTGTTGATGTTGTTCTGGAAAAAGGCTACAGAACTGCGGATATTTATGATAGCAAAAACAAATTAGTTTCCACAAGTGAGATGGGCAATTTAATCTTAGATGAAATTAAAACCTTATGCTTAGATGACTAGGAGCCAATATGTCTGATAAAATATATATATTTGATACAACCTTAAGAGACGGAACTCAAGGGGAAAGTATTTCATTATCGGTAAGGGATAAGCTTCAAATAATTGAAAAATTAGATGATATTGGTATTGATTATATTGAAGTCGGTTTCCCGGCATCTAATCCAAAAGATGAGGAGCTTTTCGGAATATTAAAAAATAAAAAATACAACTACTCAAGAATTGTTGCTTTCGGCAGAACAAATTATAAAAATGTTGACGTACAGGATGATGAAAATATTAAAATGCTTATAGATTCAAGAGCGGATACCGTATGTATATTCGGAAAATCTTCTGCCTTTCATGTTGAAAAAGTTATTGAAACCACACTTGAGCATAACCTTGAAATGATTTTTGATTCGATACGGTATTTAAAAAAGAATGTCAGGGAAGTAATATTTGACGGTGAACATTTTTTTGACGGGTTTAAAGAAAATCCTGGGTATGCAATAAGGACTTTAAAAACAGCAGCGGAAGCAGGAGCTGATTTTATTGTACCCTGTGATACTAATGGCGGCTCACTTCCTATTGAGATAAATAAAGTTATTTCGAAGATAAGAAAAGAAATACAAACTCCGATAGGTATTCATTTCCATAATGACGGCGGTTGTGCGGTGGCAAATTCAATAATTTCTGTTGACTGCGGTGCCGTAATGGTTCAGGGGACAATTAACGGTTATGGCGAAAGATCAGGCAATGCAGACCTGTGCCAGATAATTCCAAACCTGGAGATTAAGCTTAATAAGCAATGCCTGAAAGATGCTGGCAGCATAAAAAATCTGACAAGTCTTTCAAGATTTGTAGCTGAGTTAGCCAACCAGACTCCGGTCAGTCACCAGCCTTTTGTCGGGGTAAGTGCTTTTGCCCATAAAGCAGGAATGCATGTCAGCGGAGTAAGCAAATTTGCAAGCGCGTTTGAACATATTCCACCTGAGTCCGTAGGGAATAAAAGAAGAGTGCTTATAAGTGAACTTTCCGGCAAAAAATCCATAGTTATAAAAGCAAAACAGTTTGGCATAGATCTGGAAAATAACCCTAAAAAAGTAAGCGAGATACTTGAAAAAGTTCAGATGATGGAGCATAAAGGGTATCAATTTGAGGCAGCTGATGCCAGTTTTGAATTACTGGTAAAAGATATTGCAGGTGAGAAGAAAGAGTACTTTACTCTGGAAAGTTTTAGAGTACTTAATGAAAAAAAAGAGAACGGTGAGATGCTTTCAGAGGCAACTGTAAAAATTCTCATAAATCAGGACAGAATTATCGAGACTGGTGAAGGAGTAGGTCCTGTTAATGCTCTGGACATGGCTCTGAGGAAGGCACTGACAAGATTTTATCCTAAACTTAAAAAAATAAAATTAACAGATTTTAAAGTAAGGGTGCTTAATGAAAAAAAAGGCACGGGAGATGTAGTAAGGGTATTAATTGAATCTTCCGACGGTGAAAACAGCTGGGGAACAATAGGAGTCTCTGAAAATATAATTGAAGCAAGCTGGCAGGCTTTACAGGACAGCATCATATATGGTTTGAGTGAAATAAATTAAAATCATTATTTGGCTTCAAAATTGAATTAAAAATATGGAAAATAATTTGGACAATATTATTGAAGAACTTTTTGAAAATTTAAAAAAAGAAAAAATTTCAAAAGAAGACTTCAAGTCAAAAATAAAGGATATCTATTTTGAGGATATCGGATATGCAAAAATAGATCATCATAGAAAATTGAGAAGAGGATTTCCTGAAGTAATTTACGGTGCAAATAAAACTTCTATTCAGATTCTTGAAATAGCAAAAAAGATTTTAAGATATTCTGATACGCTGTTGATAACCAGAACCGATAAAGAAACATTTGATTTATTAAATGAAGAAATAAATGATATTTACTTTGTTGAAAATGCGCATATCATATATACAAAAAGCAGTCATCATGATGAGAATTTAACAGATGGAATTTCTATTGTGTGTGCCGGAACTTCAGACATTCCGATAGCAGAGGAAGCCTATATAACAGGTTATTTAATGGGAAATAATGTTAAAAAAATTTATGATGTCGGTATAGCAGGAATACACAGATTATTAAGTTTTAAGGAAGAATTATTAAAAGCAAATGTTATAGTTGCTGTTGCCGGTATGGAAGGAGCACTACCAGGATTAGTAAGCTCAATTGTTGACTGTCCTGTTATCGGTGTTCCTACAAGTGTGGGATATGGAGCAGGTTTTAAAGGTATATCTCCTCTTCTTACTATGCTTAATTCATGCAGTCCTGGGCTTGCAGTTGTGAATATTGATAATGGTTTTGGTGCAGGTTATCTGGCCGGAGTTATAAATAATAAAATCAACAGTAAAGTCTGACATTCAAGATGGTATATTGATATAACCTGATTAATCATATTTTTTTAAATATTTTTATCTGCTTACGAAAATAGATTCAGCTATTTATTTAAATATTTTCATAATTTATTGCTTAAAACTTTTATTAGGCTGTTATTTTATCTATAATAAAACTAAGCAAAAAACAGTCTTAAAGTTAAATAAAACTTTTATAAAAACATAAAAAAACAAATAAAATGACGCTGGGAAATCAGGGATCTTCTGCGAGAAAAGGAATGAAAACATTGCTTGAGGTGGCTGCTGAAAAAGTTGCAGAAGGAATTACTTATTTTGAAGAAATGTATAGGGTGGTTTTTTAAAAAATGGGCACCAAAAACTTCGTCCATCTTCACGTTCATAGCGAATACTCGCTGCTTGATGGTGCTGTCCGCATAAAAGATCTGGTAAAAAAAGCTATGGAATTTGGTATGCCCGCAGTTGCTTTAACTGATCATGGGGTTATGTATGGAATAATAGAATTTTATAATGCAGCTAAAAAAGCTGGAATAAAACCGCTGCTTGGCTGTGAAGTTTATATCGCTCCCAATGGCAGGCTGGATAAACAGATAAGAAAAAATAACGGTGATGATAATTTTTATCACCTCACTTTAATTGCGGAAAATATTAAAGGATATAAGAATTTAATGAAATTAGTCAGTCTTGGTTTCCTTGAAGGCTTTTATTATAAGCCAAGAATAGATAAAGAACTTCTGAGGCAGTACGGGGAAGGATTGATTGCATTAAGCGGTTGTATAAAAGGAGAGATAGCCAGATTATTTCAGGCTGGGAAAGCAGATAAAGCAAGAAATTCCCTTGAAGAATATATAGATATATTTGGAAAGGATAATTTTTTTCTGGAAATTCAGGACTCCGGAATTCCTGAACAGGCTGTGGTTAATAAAAATCTTCTCGATTTGTCTTTAAGCAGGAAGATTCCTCTGGTCGCGACTAATGATGTCCATTATTTGACAAAAGAAGACAGCCATTACCATGATGTATTGCTTTGTATTCAGACCGGAACAACTATAAATGAAGTTAAGAGACTAAAATTTTCAACTGAGGAATACTATCTGAAAGATTATGACAGTGTTTTAAATATTTTTAAAGGCTTCCCTGGTGCAATTGAAAATACTCTGGAAATTGCGGAAAGGTGTAATGTTGATCTTAAATTTAATCTTGACCTTATTCCTCCGTTTACAGTTCCCGATGGTTATACAAAAGATACTTATCTTGAAAAACTTTGTGCGGATTCCATAAAAACCAAGTATGGAAATATAACTGAAGAAATAAACTCAAGGTTAAAAATGGAGCTTGAAGTAATAAAGAAGATGGGATTTTCCGAATATTTTTTAATTGTATGGGATTTTGTTAAATTTGCAAAAGAGAATGAAATAAGAGTAGGTCCGGGAAGAGGCAGCGCTGCAGGCAGTATTGTATCATATCTTTTAGATATTACGGAGATAGAGCCTATGAGATATGGCTTACTCTTTGAAAGATTTCTAAATGAAGCACGAAAAAGTATGCCTGACATAGACATTGATTTCTGCTATGAAAAAAGAAATGAAGTAATTAAGTACGTTAATAAAAAATATGGACCAAGAAATGTTGCTCAGCTGATCACATTTGGAAGAATGGCTGCAAAACAGGCTATAAGAGATGCGGGAAGAGTTCTTGAATTTCCTTATTCCGAAGTTGATAAGATTGCAAAGATGATTCCGAACGAATTAAATATTACTCTTGATTCTTCTATTGAAAGAGTTCCTGAGTTAAGGGAAATATACATAAAAGACAACAAAATCAAAAACATTTTGGATACGGCAAAGTGGCTTGAAGGTTTGGTTAGACAGGATTCAATTCATGCCGCCGGAATAGTAATTTCATCGGAAGAATTGTATAACTATACTCCTATCCAGAAAGAATCAGGGGAAGATATAGTAACTCAATATGAAATGGAGCATATACAATCGATCGGATTGCTTAAAATGGATTTCCTGGGATTAAAAACCCTTTCCCTTATTGATAAAACATTATTTTTAATTGAAAAAGCAAAAAATATCAAAATAGATATAGACATTATTAATATTGATGATAAAAAAACTTTTGAAATGCTCAGCAGGGGAGAATGTCTCGGAGTTTTCCAGCTTGAAAGCTCAGGGATGCGCGATCTTGTTTTAAAAATGAAACCGGCTCAGTTTGAAGACTTAATTGCTCTTCTTGCTTTATACAGGCCAGGACCTCTTCAAAGCGGTATGGTAAATGATTATATAGAAAATAAAAACAGCGGGAAAAAAATTAAATACATCCATCCAAGTCTTGAACCGATATTGAAAAGCACATACGGTATGATAATTTATCAGGAGCAGGTAATGCAACTCGCTTCCGCATTTTCCGGTTTTACAATGTCTGAAGCAGATATTCTTCGAGACGCAATCAGTAAAAAAAAGAAAGAGCTGTTAGAGGAACAGCGTATAAAATTTATAAATGGTGCTGCTAAATTAGGAAATGATATAAAAATTGCAGAAAAACTGTTTGATCTTATTAATCATTTTGCACAATACGGATTTAATAAATCCCACAGTGCAGCTTATGCTATGATATCTTATCAAACCGCATATCTTAAGGCGAATTATCCGGTTGAATTTATGGCCGCTCTTTTAAGCATCAGAATGGGAAGCCAGGAAAAAGTGTCATTATATATTAATGAATGCAGAAGAATGGGAATTTCCGTACTTCCTCCGGATATAAATGACAGTTTCAGTGATTTTACCGTATTTGAAAATTCGATAAGATTCGGTCTTTCTGCAATAAAAAATGTAGGGCTTAATGTTATTGAAGAAATAAGGGTAGAAAGAAAAGAAAACGGAAAATTCAAAGATTTTTATGATTTCTGCTTAAGGATTGACAATAGTGTTTTAAATAAAAAAACAATTGAAAGTTTAATAAAGGGCGGGGCTTTTGATTCTTTAAATCATTCAAGAAAATTTTTACTTGATAATTACAATCAAATTGTAGAAATAGCCCAAAAAATTAAAAAGGATAGAATAGCCGGACAATTTTCATTGTTTGAACCAGCTGGGAGCAGTGAAAAAAGCAATGATTATTTAAGTGAATTCATCGAAATAAAAGAATATAGGGATGAATTTGCACCAATGGACTTACTTAATTTTGAAAAAGAAATGCTTGGGCTTTATATTACCAGTCATCCCCTTAATGAATACGAGAGTACTCTTTCAAAATTAACTTCAATTGCGGATTTGACTGAAAAAGAAGACAGCTCAATTCAGACAATCGGCGGAATGATTACAAGAATTAAATCAGTTTATACAAAAAAGAATCAAATTATGTATTATGTGGGTTTCGAGGATAAAACCGGAAGTCTGGAACTTGTTATTTTTCCGAATGCCGTAGAGGAATATAAAAATTTACTGAAGGAAGACAGTATATTAAAAGTAACAGGGCGACTGGATAAAAAAGAAATCAGATCCGGTATTGAAGGAAAAGAATCCAATTTTCAGTCGCAGCTTGATGACTCCGACGGCACTTCAAGATACACAGATTCCGAAGGCAAGGAGGAGGCGGTATTGGACGAATATCCAAATGGAAAAGAGGAAATTAAAAGAAACTTTGCATTAAAGTTAATTTCCCAGAAAATAGAAATCTTAGAAAAGATTAAGGTTAGTGTTAAAGATGAAGGATGTAGTTTGGAAAATGAAGGGAATGATGTTAATGCATTAAATTATTCAAGCTCTGATTTGAATGATGGAAATAAAGAAAATGAAATTGACTTTATAAAAACGGATAGGGACAAAATTATTTTAAAAATAAAAAAGGAATTTTTAACGAATGAATTTATAGATAATCTGCATGAAATAATTAGTGAATATAAAGGAAAGACAAAAATAATTATTCAGGTTTGTTCGCTTTCGGAAGATTTGAAAATATCAGTGGAAAAAAGTTTTTATCTTCCCTCAAGTTTTAATGTTAATTATTCAAGGGAGTTTGAAGATAAAATTGAAAATAAATTTCAGGGAAATATATTTATAGAATAAAATTAAAATATATTACTGGTAATAACTTTTTATCGTATTTTACAATTATTTGTTATTATATTATATTTTATCTCTGAATAATAAATTTTAATTTTCGATAACAATAATTAAATTTATAACATTGTCTGAGAATATATTTATTTAAAGAATTATAAAAATAAAATTTTCAAAAAATAAGAAGAAATGTTTGAAAATTATAAAAAATTAGATGAAAAACTGCCGTCAGGTTTCAGAGACATATTTCCTGTTGAAGCTGAGGAAAGAAACAACATAAGATATTCAATAAAAAAAGAATTTCAGTTATGGGGATATGGCGAGATAAAAACTCCGGTTGTTGAATTTACGAAAAATATTTCTGCCGGAGTTGGTAAAAATTGGGAAGACAAGCTTATTAATTTTTTCGATACTGACGGAAGTCTGGTTTCGCTGCGGACGGATATGACGGTACCGATTGCAAGATTTTCAGGAATGAGAATAAAGAAAAATCAGCTCCCAGCCAGATTTTGTTATTTTGCAAATTCTTTCAGACGTTCAGGAGCTCAAAAAGGTGCAAAAAGGGAGTATAACCAGGCAGGGCTTGAGTTGATAGGCTCGAATTCATATATGTGTGATGTTGAAACTCTTCTTATAATAATCAATATTTTAAATAAACTGGTTGCCGGCAATTTTATTATTGGTCTCGGAGATGTAAGCTTAACTGAAGAATTATATGCATGGCTGGATTTAAACAGCCCGGGAAAGGAATATATCAAATACAATTTAATAAAAAAGAATTATGTATCGATAAAAGAATATCTGGATAAAACCGACTGTAAAAGGGCCGAAATATTTTTAAATCTGATTAAACCGGAAAAAAATATTGAAAGAATTGAAGAAATTCTCAGAGATACCGGCAATATTAAAGTTCTACAAAGATTTAACTTTTTAAAGACTATTTATGAAATTTTAAAAGAACTTAACTATAGCAAACACTTTATAATTGATTTAGGCATATTGAGAGATTTCGAATATTATACCGGCCTTATATTTGAAGCATATTCTTCAAATATAAATTCAATTTTGGGAAGCGGCGGAAGGTATGACAAACTGATTAAAAAATTTGGTCTTGACGTACCCGCGACCGGTTTCGCACTCGACATAGATATGCTGCATATGTCAATGAAAGAATCAAAGCTGCAGATTTTTAAGAATAAAGTTAAAATTATGCTGTATTCTGAAAATGAGAATTATTTGAAGCTGCTTAAATTTGCGGAGAATTTAAGAAAAGAAAATATAATTGTTGAGCAGATTTTTGAAAAAGATAAAAATCTGAACTCTTTTGCAAAAGACAACAGATGTGATTTTCTTGGAGTGATCGACAGGAAATTTGAAATGATAATTGTAGATAATTTAAAAAATGATAAAAATATAACAATAAAACCTGAAGAATTGATAAAATATATTAAAAATGAAACAAACACTTAAAATTGCAATTCCCAAGGGGTATCTTCTTGACAGCACGACTGAATTATTAAATAAAGCCGGTTATGACGTATCATGTTTTTCCGCAGACAACCGAAAGCTTTTTCTGCATTCAAAAGCTGATGATATTAAATATATTTTAACAAGGCCGATGGATGTTCCGGTTTATGTGGAAAGCGGGGCATGTGATCTGGGTTTTGCAGGTAAGGATGTTCTGCTTGAAGTGGAAAGTAATGTTTTTGAGCTTCTTGATATAAAAGACGGATATTGTAGAATAATTATTGCTACAAAGAAAGACTGTATAGAGAAAGTAAAAAGTCATTATGAACATTTCGGGTCTATAAAGGTAGCTACAAAATATCCCAACATTACAAGGAAATATTTTGAAAAAAAGGGGATGCAGGTTGAGATAATTAAATTGTATGGTTCGGTAGAGCTTGCTCCCATACTGGGAATTGCAGATGAAATTTTAGATATAACTGCAACAGGAAAAACCATGACGGAGAACAATCTGGTTGAAATGGAAAATGTTGTCGAATCAACAACCAGGTTAATTGCAAATGAAGTAAGTTATAGGGTTAAAAATGAAATGATTGAAAATTTTATTAATAGCTTGAAGAAAGTTATAGCTTAGAGTATGGAAAGAAAAGCAAAAATTGTAAGGAAAACAAAAGAAACAGATATAAGCCTTGAATTTAAAATTGACGGCTCGGGAAATACCGATATAAAAACTCCTGCAAGTTTTTTTAATCATTTAATGGAAAGTTTTGCAAAACATGGAAATTTTGATTTAAAATTAACTGCAAAAGGAGATGTCGAAACAGGATTGCACCATCTGATAGAAGATATTGGAATTTGTATGGGAAAAGCATTAAATGAAGCTCTTGCAGATAAGAAATCCATAGAAAGATTTGGTTTTTCAATAATTCCGATGGATGAGACTGAAATAATTGTTTCCCTTGATTTATGCGGTAGAGCATATCTTAAATATAATGTAGATATACCGTATGAAATGGTTGAAAATATGGAAACAATAATAATTGAGGATTTTTTCAGATCTTTAACAAGCAATGCATTTATAACCTTACATATAAATAAAACTTCCGGTTTGAATTCCCATCATATAATAGAGGCTGTTTTTAAAGCATTTGCGCGTTCCTTGAAAGCTGCATGTGCTTTAAATAATGAAGGGGCTGTTCCTTCCACAAAAGGTCTGTTATAAAACTTATATTCTTAAAGACAGGGTAAACAACAATTATGTATGAAAAATATATTGCAATTATTGATTATAATGCAGGTAATATTAAAAGTGTTTCAAATGCGCTTCTTAAAACAGGTGCTCTTGTTAAGGTAACCAATAGCCTGAAAGTTATCAGGAATGCAAGTGCAATCGTCCTTCCGGGAGTCGGTGCTTTCGGTAATGCAATCAACAATCTTAAGATCTTTAATTTACCTGATTTAATAAAGAGGGAAATAAAAAGAAAACCGTTTCTTGGAATTTGTCTTGGGTTTCAGCTGTTATTTGAATACAGTACCGAGAAAGATCGAAATGAAGGTCTGGGCATATTTAAGGGTTATGTTGAAAGGATACCGGAAGGGGTAAAAATTCCTCATATTGGCTGGAACCAGATCAACATACTTAAAACTGATAGTAAATTATTTAAAAACATTGAGAATAATGAGAATTTTTATTTTGTTCACTCATATTACGTCAAATGCGAAGACGCATCCATTATAAGCAGTACAACAAATTATGGAGTTAATTTAACTTCGAGCATTGAAAAAGATAATATTTTCGCCCTGCAGTTTCATCCTGAGAAAAGCAGTTTAAAAGGAATGACAATACTGGAAAACTTCTGGAATTATGTTCAGGAAGAAGGATAAATATGGAAATAATACCTGCCATAGATATTATTAATGGTGTGTGTGTGCGGTTACATAAAGGTGATTACAGCAAAAAGACAGAATATTTTGACAATCCATTGGAAGTAGCAAAGAAATGGACAGAGTGCGGTGCTAAATGGATACATCTTATAGACCTGGATGGTGCAAAAGAAGGTTATCCTAAAAATTTAGGCATAGCATCAAAAATTAAAGATGAAAATGAAGTGCTGATCGAATATGGCGGGGGAATAAGAAATGCTGATTCTTTAAACCTGGCTTTAAAATCAGGCATCGATAAAGTCATAATTGGCACAAAAGCAATTGAAAGCCTTGATAATTTCAAACAGTTTTATGAAATAAGCAAAGGAAAAATAATAATCAGTCTTGATTTCGGGAAAAACAACCTGATTTTCAAGGAAGGGTGGCTTTCAGCTTCAAACTTAAATTTATTTGATTTTGGGAAAAAAATAAAAAGTTCCGGATCCGGTGAAATAATAATTACGGATATTTCAAGAGACGGGACTCTTGAAGGTGTTAATATTGACACAATAAAAAATTTTATTGTAAAAACGAATCTTAATATTTTTGTTGCAGGCGGTGTATCAAGTATTGATGATATAAGGAAATTAAAAGAGATTGAAAAACTCGGGATCAAAGGCGTAATAATCGGCAAAGCACTTTATGAAGGAAAAATTGACTTAAAGGAAGCAATAAAAATGGCATCTGATTAATTTTTATTTTTATAAATATAGGCTTTGAATAATAATGTTTTTTTGATTATAGTCAGGTGAAAAATGATTACAAAAAGAATAATACCCTGTCTTGATGTAAACAAGGGAAGAGTAGTAAAAGGGGTAAGTTTTGTAAATTTAAGAGATGCAGGAGATCCGGTTGAGCTTGCGGCATATTATGACAGGGAAGGTGCGGATGAAATTGTTTTTTTGGATATAACTGCATCACATGAACGGAGAAAAACAGTAATTGAACTGGCAAGCAAGGCAGCTGAAAAAGTTTTTATACCTTACACTATCGGCGGAGGAATAAACAGAGTAGATGATATCAGAGAAATCCTGAAAAAAGGTGCGGATAAAATATCCATTAATACCTCCGCAGTAGAAAATCCCAACCTTATTGAAGAAGGTGCTAATCTTTTTGGAAGCCAGTGTATAGTTGTTGCTATTGATGCCAAAAAAGTTTCGAATTCAAATTGGGAAGTTTATATTCACGGGGGAAGAACTCCTACCGGTAAAGATGCTGTAAAATGGGCAAAACAGGTTGAAGATCTTGGCGGCGGTGAGATTCTTTTAACAAGTATGGATAAAGATGGTACTAAAGACGGTTATGATCTTGAACTTACACATGCAATTACATCAGCAGTAAACATACCGGTTATTGCTTCGGGAGGAGCCGGTAAACTGGAGCACCTGAGAGATGTTATTAAACTGGCCGGGGCAGATGCAGTTCTTGTTGCATCCATATTTCATTATGGTGAATTCACGGTAAAACAGGCAAAAGAATATCTGAGAAAAGAAGGAATAAATATCAGAATTTAATATTTAAAAAATAATTAAAATTGAACTTTTATTTAATATATTGGTAACCGATATTCTGTTTTAATCAATAAGTTTAAAATTTTAAATGTATTATAAATATAAGGGAAAACCTAATAAAAATGGATAAAAAAAATAATGATTTAAATGAAAATATAAGTTCTTTTAAAGAAATAGAATTAATACCTGCAATAATTCAGGACTTTGAGACATCGGAAGTCTTAATGCTTGCTTTTATGAATAAAGAGGCCTTGGATAAGAGTCTTGCAACCGGATATACATGGTTTTACAGCAGGGAAAGAAAACAATTATGGAATAAAGGCGAAACATCCGGCAATAAACAGAAAATTAAAGAAATTTATTATGATTGTGATAAGGACGCTCTTCTGATAAAGGTTATTCAAAGCGGGGCGGCATGTCATACCGGCAATAAAAGCTGCTTTTTTAATGAATTTAAATCAACCGGGGGGAAAAGTTTAAATGAAAACGAGCCTGATGTTATATTAAATTTCGGCAATTATTCAGGAATTTTTTCTGTTCAGCAAAAAACGGAAAAAAATATTGAATTTTTATATGAACTTTACGAGATAATCAACAACAGGCTTTTGAAGGAGTCTGAAAACTCATACACATATAGACTTCATATTAAAGGCCTGGATGAGATTATTAAAAAATTTGGTGAAGAAAGTATTGAGGTTATTCTTGCTGCCAAGCACCAGGATAACGGCAGTCTGATTTACGAGATAGCCGATTTGTTTTATCATCTTACGTTATTAATGGCGGAAAAGAAAATAAATTATGACGATGTTTTAAAAGAATTAAAATCAAGGAAAAAATAATAATTTTTAAACTTAAGGGGGATTTATATTGTCAAAAGAGATAAAAAGAATCGGGGTATTAACAAGTGGCGGAGATGCCAGCGGGATGAATGCGGCAATTCGGGCAATTGTAAGATATTCCCTTTATAAAAAATTAGAGGTCATAGGATTTTATGAAGGCTATAAAGGGCTTATTTCAAACGATTATACGGTTTTAACAGGAAACTCGGTAGGCGGCATCATTGACAGAGGAGGAACATTTCTTTTTACTGCAAGATCCGAAGATTTTAAAACAAAGGAAGGACTTGCAACTGCAAAAAAGAATCTGGAAGCAGATAATATCGATGCATTGGTTGTAATCGGCGGAGATGGTTCATTCAGAGGCGCAAGAGATTTGACTTGTCTGGGAGTTAATGCAGTGGGTATTCCTGCTACTATAGACAATGATATTTATGGAACTGATTACAGTCTTGGATTTGACACCTCGTTAAATGTGATAATCAGTTTAATTTCAAAGATAAGAGATACCGCATCTTCCCACGAAAGGATTTTTGTAATTGAAGTAATGGGCAGAAATTCAGGCGAACTTGCCATTAGATCAAGTCTTGCAGGCGGTGCCGATTATGTTTTAATTCCTGAAATTAAAGTTGATCTGGTAAAAATATCTAATGCAATTAAAAATCACAGAGAAGGAAAAAGACACACCCTTGTTATTGTTGCAGAAGGTGCAGCAAAAGCTACTGATGTTGCGGCATCAATAAAGCTGCTTGTTGAACATGAAGTAAGAGTATCTGTACTCGGACATATTCAAAGAGGCGGTTCACCCTCTGCTATGGATAGAGTTTTAGCGGCACAATTTGCACAAAAAGCAGTCGATTTTTTATTAGGCGGAGGAACTAATGCAATGATCGGAATTCAGAATAATATAATAACAACAATGCCATTTGAAGAAGTCCTCAGTAAGAAAAAAGAAATAGACAGGAACTTATTCGAGCTGTCTCATATACTTGCGTTATGAAAAAGACAAATACATGAAATGAGGACATAAAAACAATCCGGAAATTCCAGCAAATTTCTTGAGTATTTGTTTGCACCACTTTATAAGTAAATGACTGCCCCCCGTTTTTGGGGAAGAACCCGTATACTTATGATGTGATTGAATTTATATAATTATTAGCTGGTGCCGAAGGCCGGGGTCGAACCGGCACGAACCTTACGGCCCACTGGATTTTGAGTCCAGCGCGTCTGCCAATTCCGCCACTTCGGCACGCTAAAAATAATACAATTATTCAAAATTATAATCAAGGAATAGTGTTTTAATATTTTTTGAAGATTTTGAGCTAAATATTTAAAAGAAATATTTAATTGATTTGACAAGAAATTTTTATTTTAATATATTTTTAAATTGGCGCCATTAGATTTTATTAATTTGATGGCGCTGTTAAGATGACAATGTTGATATTTACCTGAATTTCCGGTTATAAGAGCATAAGGCTTGTTTTTTGAAATAAATTTAAAAAAGTATTTAAATATTATTTATAGTATTATAAAATAAACAAAAATTTAGTAATAAAAGGAGTATTAATGGAAAGCAAGGCATTAGGTTTGATAGAAACCAGAGGACTTGTTGCATGCATTGAAGCTGGAGATGCCATGGTTAAAGCAGCAAATGTTCAAATGATCGGATTAGAACAGATTGGCGGAGGGTTTGTAACTGTTATGGTTGAGGGAGACGTTGGTGCAGTTAAAGCCGCTGTAGACGCAGGAGCTGCTGCAGCTAAAAGAGTTGGGGAACTTATTTCGGTTCATGTAATACCCAGACCGGATGCTTCAACAGAGAGATTGGTTAAGAAGTAGCAAGCTTTTACTATTTTTTTAATTTAAAAATATTAGATTATCTATTATTGTGGTTTTGATAATAAATAATTTTTTAGATAAATTTTTAATTCAAAATCCGGCGGGTTTTATTTAAAAGCGGATAAGGGTAACTTTTTTAATTATAATCTTAAAAAACGGACTTTTGGGATACAAAGTCCGTTTTTTAGTATAAAAGCGGAATATTTGTATCATAGTTTTTATTAATAATAATTTCCTTATATGATAATATGAATTTAACTGACTTTCGGCTTTAATACCTGATTTAAATTATTATAATTTAAAGTTTTGCAAATTATTATCCATTACAAGTGGAGATTATTATGTCAGAAGAAAAATCCTCTGAAAAAAAATCGGCAGCGGATAATTTTGGTGAAATGTTTAAGGAATTCGGA
>JAJFVM010000155.1 GCA_021371805.1 bacterium | reverse complement strand
GTGTATGGGTAGTGATAAAAGATTGGGGACTTGTAAGTTCGAATTATGCGCATAATGTTCCACGAGTAGTTCAAGTTGATGACTAAATTCTCTTAAGCATGCCTTCTTATTATCTAGATCTCCCCATACTGGTTCGAATACAACATTCGCAGCCACATATGGAAGACCAAGAGATTCTATATGTCTTATGCTATCATATACGGAGCTAATGGTATCAGGCCCAATAGTCATTTTAACACCCTGATGTGGATATAATTGCTTGTAAAATGGTAGGTTTCTTATTACAGCATCATAAGAATCACAGCGATAATGATTATGGGCATCTCTGGTTCCATCTAAACTGATTCCAAGGATAACCCTGTGTTTATTTTCCACTAGCCATTGTTCAATCTCCGAGTTCAAGAGCGTAAGATTTGTGCCTATTACAAAATAGAATTTTTTATTATACTCACTTGTGTGGAGTTTAAAGTATTCAACTAGTTCTTTGACTTCATCAAAGAAAAGAAATGGCTCTCCACCCATAAGGTCTACTTGATACTCACTAGGGCCATCTTCTTGTGTAAGTTCTCTTTCTAGAATCCTCTTTGCAAGTTCGAGTGGCATTTGGCGAGGTCCTTTATCGATTTCAAAGCAATATCTGCAACGTAAGTTGCATTGCTCTGTAAAAATAAGTTGAAGATTAAAGTCATCTCCGAGATTTTTGCATTCTTGATCTGAAACCACTATAACTCCCCCCTATTTAGTGCATATTCAAAAAATCAATAATGCATATTGTAAAAGCCGTCATTGGTATAAATCGAGTATGCTTTCCGGTTATGTTATTTATTTACAAGTGTTACAGATAGTCAGACGGAAATAGCCCTTTTTTTTACAGTCCTTAATCCATAAATAACATAGCCAGAGACTGTCAATTTGGCGTACTTTCTGGCTGATATACATAAATTTACTCATTTGTTTCCCCAGCAGCTTCTAGAGCATGTATATGCACATGAACCCAAGCAGCTGCTACCAGAGCAGTATGGCATTTTTCTACATAGGTCGTCTAAATAAGCAGATGGCAAAAGTATTTCAATTGTATCCTGTGTTGCATTGAATATTTCCATATCTTCATTTGGTAATCCAAGAGACATTGAGTTATTCCACCATTCATTTGTTATTTTTTACAAAGACGTTTTATATATACCCTAGACTAAATAAAGTCCGGTAATGAGAGTTATGTTCTATGCGATATAAATAAAGATAAGGTTATAAAATCAGAAGATATAGGAGGCATTAGATCAGAATACGTGGTTCTGTTTCAAAAAAACTATGAAAGGGATTAATTGATATCTGTATTTGCACATGAGCCAAAGCAAGTGCCATCAGTACACCCTGATGATGACATTTTTTTACTTAGGTCGTCTAACTTAGCAGATGGCAAAAGTTTTTCAATTGCATCCTGTGTTGCATTGAATATTTCCATATCTTCATCTGGTAATCCAAGAGACATCGAACTATTCCTCCATTCGTCATTTGTACTCTTCGGCTGTATATGCACATGAGCCCGAGCAAGTGTTATCCCTACACCATGGGGATGACGTTTTTCTACACAGATCATCTATAGCAGATGGCAAAAGTTTTTCAATTGCATCCTGTGTTGCATTGAATATCTCCATATCTTCATTTGGTAATCCAAGAGACATCGATTTATTCCTCCATTTATTTATTAATTTTATAAGGGCGTTTTATACTTATTTTGGACTATCTAAATTCCAATTGTAATTATATTTTATGTGGTATAAATAAATATAAGGTCATAAAATTAGAAGACATAGGGGGTATGAGATCAGAATATATGTTTCTTTTGCAAAAAATTATGAGAGGGATTCACTGAAATAAGTAGAAATTTAGGAGTATATTAAAGCGGATAATTTCTCCAATGCTAAGCTTTCAGTCTTTTCGCTCTGCAAGTAAGACTTTAAAAGGAATTGAAGCTATGAATATGGTTAAAAAAGGACAAATCAAGAATCTAAACTACTCTGGTCTTGAGGAAGTCAAATATATTAAACAATTATTTGGAATAGTTCTATAATATTGATACTTTCTCCTCGGATATTTTGACTTTTGTTCATCATCCATATATTTACATGCTTATTTTGATATTTTTGCAACGGAACCTTGAAAATAGTGTTATTTATATCTGAATCAGCCGGGACTATTTTACAGTCCTTGCTTACAATTCTTGCTTCTCGCAAACTTATTTAGATGCTCAGGACAATATACTAATGATCATATATGACTCCTGAGGAAACCACAAAAAGGAAAGAAGAATGGGT